>CAWVYD010000046.1:0-11523 GCA_963934185.1 uncultured Legionellaceae bacterium
CAAATCTTTATAAGAGCTAGAAAAGTTTTTCAACTAATTTAGTCCAAAGTCCAATGTAAAAGAGTCTTGAGAAAAGGCTTTGCAATTTTCGCTGTAAGGCGCCAGGGAATTATCGATAGCGGTGATTAGATTTGAAAACTTAGCATCTAATCCGCTTTCTTTTGACTGAAAGTTTCTAATTATTGTAAGAAAATCATTTAATTTATCGATGTGATCTTGAGTTAATCTAATCATTTAAAACCTCTTATGAGCTATTTGATTAATGTAATTATTATTATAGTTCTAGAAACCTGCGCGTCAACTTTATGCCCTATGCGAGCTTTTATTGACTGGACAGGGGGGGTTAATAACCGACAGGTGTTGAAATATTTTTTTATGGATTTGAACTGAATAAAAACGGCATTAGAATGATTAGGTAGAGCCAAGCAGCGCTGTACCCACCAATGAATTATTACGACGTCCCAGCTTTTTACAGATAAAATCGCCTGCGTGGGCCAGCTTCAGTAAATCAACGCCGGTCTCTATGCCAAGGCCTTTGAGTAGAAAAAGCACGTCCTCGCTGGCAACGTTGCCCGTGGCGCCTTTGGCGTAGGGGCAACCACCTAAACCAGCCACAGCGCTGTCAAATTTATTAATGCCCAGTTCAAGCGAGGCGTAAATGTTGGCAATGGCTTGGCCATAGGTATTATGAAAATGCATGGCAATGTTATTCGCTGGCACAGATTGCATAACCAGCTCAATCAATGTTTGAGTTTGGTGCGGCGTGCCGATGCCGATGGTATCGCCCAATGAAATTTCGTCAGCGCCCATCTCATACAAAGCAGCGCATAAATCTGCGACGGCTTGCGGCTTAACGTTGCCTTCATAAGGGCAACCTAATACGCAAGAAACGTAGGCCCGAATGGTGAGTTTTTTAGGTTTGGCAACGTTCATTATTTCTTTAAATCGGGATAAGCTTTCTTTGATGGAACAATTAATGTTTTTTTGTGAAAAGGTTTCACTGGCACTGGCAAATAAGGCAATGTGCTTGGCATTAACGGATAAGGCACGTTCAAGGCCTTGTAGGTTAGGCACCAAAACAGGATAAGAAATATTGGCTGATTTTTTTATGGTTTGGAAAACGCGTTCGCTGTCAGCTAATTGGGGAATGGCATGGGCTGATACAAAGCTGCCGCTTTCAATAATGGATAAGCCGGTTTGTGATAATAAATCAATGAATTCAATTTTGGTTTGCGTGGGCACAAACAAAGGCTCATTTTGTAAGCCATCTCTAGGACCAACTTCAATCAATCTGACGTGGGTTGGCAGTGCACTCATGCGTTTTCCTTAATTTCTTTTAAAGATAAAAGGGCTTGGCCTTCGTTGACTTGATTGCCTGATTTATAAAATAAGGCGTCAATGGTGCCTGCAAAGGGCGCTTTAATTTGATGTTCCATTTTCATCGCTTCGATGATCATCAAGACTTGATTCTTTTCAACGATTTGTTTTTCTTGGCATGTCACAGAAATAACCATGCCTGGCATCGGCGCATTGAGTGAGCCTTGTGATTGTTCTTGATGACTGTAATTGGGTTTGCGTAATGCTAACGTATGGTGGGCGTTGGCGCTGATGACGTCAAATTTATCGTTATTAACGTAAACGTTAAACGTTTGGTGTTGTTGATTCACGTTAAGTGTGAGTGAATTATAATCATTTAAACAGGCTTGATAGGTCTCATACCCCTCTAGCGAACTTTTAAAATAATGATCGCCTTGCTCTGAGAGGCTAATGCTTAATTCATTATTATCATGACAAAAGTCATGTTGGCGTGAAGTGTGTAAATTGGCTTGCCAAGCATCGTTTATTTGCCAAGGCGACGTGGCAGCACGGGGGCTTGATAATTGCACAAACGTTGCTGCGCACAGCGCGCTCAGTTCAATGGGCGTTACGGTTTCAATGGGGTTATTTTCTAGGTAGTGCGTGCTTAGTTCACCGTCGTTAAAAGCCTTTTGTTGCATCACATTTTTTAGAAAACTAAGGTTGGTGGTGAGCCCCGTTATGGTCGTTTTTTGCAAGGCATCTACCATGGCGTAAATGGCTGATTGCCTTGAGGGGGCGCAGGTAATTATTTTTGCAATCATCGGATCGTAATGAACAGAAATCACATCACCTTGTGCCACGCCCGTATCAATACGCAAGTTGGTTGTTGTCGTTTCTGGCCAGCTGCAACGAGTAAGCTCTCCGGTTTGTGGTAAAAATTCTTTGCTGGGATCTTCTGCGTAAATACGTGTTTCAATGGCATGACCGGTTAACTGAATTTCAGCTTGTGTCAGCGGCAGCGGATAATTAGCAGCAACCAATAATTGCCAGTTAACCAAATCAATATTACTGATGCATTCCGTGACGGGATGTTCTACTTGCAACCGCGTGTTCATTTCCATGAAATAAAAGTCATTGCCATCAAGTAAAAATTCAATGGTGCCAACGCCTGCGTAATCAATGGTGTTTGCGGCATCAATGGCGGTTTGATGCATGGCGTTGCGTACGTCATTTGGAATATTAATGGCCGGTGCTTCTTCAATGATTTTTTGATGCCTGCGTTGAATGGAACAATCTCTATCAAACACGTGTACGCAGTTGCCATGATTATCAGCCACAATTTGTACTTCAACGTGGCGTGGCGCGGTTAAATATTTTTCAATGAGAAGGGCATCATTCGCAAAGCTTTTAAGGGCCTCGCGTTTGGCGCTGTCAATGGCGCTTAGTAATTCATCGCTTGAATTAACGCGCTTCATGCCTTTGCCACCACCACCACTGGCCGCTTTGATTAAAAGCGGGTAGCCAATGGTTTCGGCTTGTTTAAATAAGATGGCATCATCATCTGAGTCAACATTAAAACCAGGCACAACAGGAATACCATTTTTTTCCATAAGCGCTTTGGCTTGTTTTTTACAGCCCATCTGTGTGATGCAATGGGCGTTTGGGCCAATAAACGTAAGGTTATTATCGGCGCATTGCTGAGAAAAATTTGCATTTTCAGATAAAAAACCATAGCCAGGGTGAATGGCTTGGCAATTAGATTTCAGGGCAATATCAATGATTTTTTGGCCGTTTAAATAGGAGTCATTGAGATGGTTACTGCCAAAGGAAAAGGCTTCATCGGCCTGTTTAACGAAAAGCGCATTGCGGTCAATATCAGAAAAAACGGCAACCGTTTTAATGCCTAAAAGCTGGCAGGTTTTTATTACTCGGCAAGCAATTTCGCCTCGGTTTGCAATTAAAAGTTTACGAAACATCATGGTGATTTAATTCCAGTTTGGGGAGCGTTTTTCAAAAAATGCGCTAAGGCCTTCTTGGCCTTCGCTTGAGACTCTAAGTGTGGCTATGCGCTCACTGGTGTGTTCGAGTAACTGGCTATTAAGCGTTATCGGCGTAATGTCATTAATGAGTTGTTTGCAAGCGTTAATGGCGTTTGGCCCATTTCGAGTGATTTTTTTGGCAAGTTGCGTGGTGCTGGCGAGTAATGAATCTTCTTGGCAAACCACTTGTATCAGTTGATGGCTTTGGGCTTGAGCCGCGTTAAAGGTTTCGGCGGTTAAAAATAATTGCTTTGTTAGTCGCTCGCCAATCGCTTTAATCACATAGGGGCTTATCACTGCAGGAATTAAGCCCAGCTTTACTTCAGAGAAACAAAAGGTGGACGATGCGCTGGCAACGGCAAAATCACACGCGGCAATTAAGCCTACGCCGCCGCCATAGGCGCTGCCTTGTACGCAGGCAATGACGGGTTTTGGGTGTTGATAAATTAATTTAAGCAGTTGCGCCAAAGCCAAGGAATCACGTTGGTTTTCAGCTTGAGAATACGCTTTCATTCGTTTCATCCAAGCCAGGTCGGCGCCCGCGCAAAAATGCTTACCAGCCGCTTTTAGAACGATCGCTCGGGTGGTTTGGCACTTAGCTAACGCTTCAAATTGCCTGGTTAATAACGCAATCATGTTGTCATCAAAGGCGTTATGCTTAGCGATGTTATTTAATGTAACAAAAGCAATGGCGTTGTCTTTTTCCAAAAGTACGGTGGAATCCATGGTTTCATCTCTTAACGTTAGGAACGTGCTCAAAACAACGTTTATCGTTAGACGTTGTTTCGATTATGTGCCTTATTTTACATTCGGAACACACCAAATGTTGTGCTTTTCGTTGCATGATTTAAACAGGCTTCAAGGCCTAAGCCTAATATGCGCCGTGAATCGGTGGGGTCAATGATGCCATCATCCCATAAGCGCGCCGAGGCGTAATAAGGGTGGCCTTGTTGTTCATATCGATCAGAAATGGGGGTTTTAAACGCCTCTTCCTCTTCAATCGACCAGTCTTTACCTTGTTTTTTTAATTTATCGCGTGTGATCTGCGCCATAACGTTGGCCGCTTGTTCGCCGCCCATAACGGAAATGCGAGCGTTAGGCCACATCCACATAAAATTGGGTTGGTAAGCACGGCCACACATGGCGTAATTACCCGCGCCATAACTGCCGCCAATGACTAAGGTTAATTTAGGCACGTTAGCATTTGCAACGGCCATGACCATTTTAGCGCCGTGTTTGGCAATGCCTTCTTTTTCTACTTTGCTGCCAACCATAAAGCCGGTAATGTTTTGTAAAAAAATCAGTGGGATTTTACGTTGGCAACACAATTCAATAAAATGCGTGGCTTTGAGCGCCGTTTCGGAAAATAAAATACCGTTGTTGGCAATAATTCCAACGCTCATACCATAAATGCTGGCAAAGCCTGTGACTAAGCTGGGGGCGTAGAGCGCTTTAAATTCATGAAATTCAGAGTCATCAACCAGCCGTGCAATTATCTCGCGCACGTCAAACGACTTGCGAGGATCGGCGGGAATAATGCCATAGAGTTCATTAGCATCATAACGCGGTTCTAAAAATGGCAGTGCATTTGGCAACGTTTGTTTTGGCATATGTGAAATGCTTTCTCGCGCTAACATCAATGCGTGTTCGTCATTTTCTGCCATGTAATCAGCCACGCCAGAATGTTTACAATGAATTTCTGCGCCGCCTAATGCTTCGGAGGAAATGGTTTCACCTGTCGCTGCTTTTACCAACGGTGGGCCGCCTAAAAAAATGGTGGCTTGTTCTTTAACCATGATCGATTCATCGGCCATGGCTGGCACGTAGGCACCGCCTGCCGTGCAAGAACCCATGACGACAGCCAGCTGGCTAATGCCTTTGGCAGATAGGCGGGCTTGGTTATAAAATATTCTGCCAAAATGATCTCTGTCTGGAAAGACTTCATCTTGCTTGGGTAAAAAAGCGCCGCCAGAATCAACCAAATAGACGCAAGGCAAATGATTTTGTTCAGCAATTTCTTGGGCGCGCAGATGCTTTTTAACGGTAAGCGGATAATAAGTGCCGCCTTTTACCGTTGCATCATTGATAACCACCATGCATTTTCGACCTGAAATTTGGCCTATGCCGCTAATGATCCCCGCGCATGGTACGTCATCTTCATAGACGTTATAAGCAGCCAGTTGCGATATTTCTAAAAAAGGGCTGCCTGGATCCAGTAATTTTTCAAGACGTTGACGTGGTAATAGTTTGCCGTGATTTTGGTGTCGCTTGCGAGCGCGCTCACTGCCGCCAATGCTAAGGGTCGTTACAAGTTCATGCAATTCATCGGTGGCATTTTTTAAATAAAGGGCATTTGTTTTAAACGATTCTGATTCTGGCAATACGTTCGTTTGAATATGCGTCATAAATGTTCCATTATCGTAGGATCATCAAACTGGTGAATAACACAATCCAAATGCCCCATACAACATGATAAAAGTAAGGCATTAAATGGCGTTTAACAACCCAGTAGATGGACGCTGGGATACCAGCGAGGGCAAAGGGAATGAGTAATAAGCAAGTGGTTTCTTGAAACGTATTACCCACCGTACTGGACGTGAAAATATAGCTTAACTTTTCATTCAATAGACTATGTGCATTATTAAGAAAGACCAAAACCATTTGGGAATGGTGAGAAAAAATAAGGAGTAAAAAGCTAAGAACAACGATAATACCAAGATGTTTTAACATGAGAAGAGTTCCATCCTTGTTTTACAATTAGGCCATCTTGCCAGGGTTTTAAGGTAGCGTAAAGATTTGAACTTATTTGAAACAGAATTCCAGTAAGAATGTTACTTTTAAAGTTATTTCGATAAATTTAAATACAAAATAAGTGGGTTCTGTGATAGTGCTTGCGAAGGGCGGGTACTTAAGTATATTATGTTAGCCCTTTATTCGAACATCAAGGCTTAAAAATGCGTACACACTATTGCGGCGACGTCAGACCAACTTCCATTGATAACACCGTTACGATTAACGGCTGGGTTCATAATCGTCGCGATCATGGCGGTGTTATTTTTCTTGATATTCGAGATCGAACGGGTCTTGTCCAAGTGGTGTTCGTGCCCGAAAACAAGGCCGTGTTTGAAAATGCTGAATTACTGCGTAACGAATTTGTTATTGGCGTAACAGGTAGCGTGCGCGCTCGGCCAGAAGGTATGATTAACCCAGGAATGACAACGGGACACATTGAAATTTTAGGCGCAGAGCTTATCATCCATAATCGCTCTGAAACGCCTCCTTTTCTTCCTGGAGAGCACCAAACGGTTGGTGAAGAAACACGATTACGCCATCGTTACATGGACTTACGTCGTCCTGAAATGCAAGAAAAATTAATGCTTAGGCATCATGTTGTTCGTAACATTCGGGACTATTTAAATGACAAAGGCTTTTTAGACATTGAAACGCCTATGTTAACCAAAGCGACGCCAGAAGGCGCACGTGATTATTTGGTACCAAGTCGAACCAATCAAGGACAATTTTACGCGTTACCGCAGTCGCCTCAATTATTCAAACAACTGTTAATGATGTCCGGTTTTGATAAATATTATCAAATCGTTCGTTGTTTCCGTGATGAAGATTTGCGTGCCGATCGCCAACCTGAATTCACACAACTTGATGTTGAAACCAGCTTTATGGATGAGCAGGGCATACAAGATGAGATGGAAACCATGATGGTTAAAATGTTTGCTGACATTAAAGGCGTTCAATTAGAGCAA
Organism: uncultured Legionellaceae bacterium; assembly: GCA_963934185.1. GTDB lineage: Bacteria > Pseudomonadota > Gammaproteobacteria > Legionellales > Legionellaceae > CAWVYD01. Next base: position 7,097 of record CAWVYD010000046.1, read on the forward strand.
CCCTTTTTACGTATGACCTATGCGGATGCAATGAAACGCTATGGCAGTGATAAGCCTGATCTTCGTATTGATTTAGAATTAATAGACGTTGCTGATTTGATGACGAGTGTTGATTTTAAAGTATTCTCAACGCCAGCCAATGATGACAACAGTCGTGTGGTTGCCTTAAAATTACCGAATGGCTGCGAACTAAGCCGTAAAAACTTAGATGACTACGCTAAATTTGTTGGTAATTACGGCGCGAAAGGCTTGGCTTACATTAAAGTAAATGCACGCGCTGATGGCATGAGTGGCTTACAATCGCCTATTTTAAAGTTTTTAACTGAAGACGTAGTCACACGTATTTTAGATCGCGTTGATGCCGATGATGGTGACGTTGTCTTTTTTGGCGCGGATAAAACCAACGTTGTTAATGATGCCATGGGCGCGTTGCGCGTTAAGTTAGGCCATGATCGCGGCTTAGTCTCGGATGGCTGGAAATTCTTATGGGTGATTGACTGGCCTATGTTTGACAAAGACAGTGATGGGCAGTTTCATGCCTTACATCATCCTTTCACTGCGCCATGCGTTAAAACAGTCGCTGAGCTAATAGCTGATCCGGAACACTGTCTATCGCGCGCTTACGACATGGTGTTAAACGGGTTAGAAATTGGTGGTGGTTCCATTCGTATCCATAAACAAGAGATGCAATCGGCTGTTTTTTCATTGCTGGGTATTGAAGAGAAAGAAGCCCAAGATAAATTTGGTTTCTTATTAGATGCGCTAAAGCATGGTTGTCCTCCGCATGGCGGCATTGCGTTTGGTATCGATAGAATCGCGATGATACTAACAAACTCACCTTCTATTAGAGACGTTATTGCGTTTCCTAAAACACAATCGGGCAGTTGTTTGTTAACTCAAGCGCCAGCCAATGTCAGTCGCGCTCAGTTAACCGAGCTAGGCATAGCCATTAAAACAAAAGAAGTATAATCCTTGTCTCTGTGGCGGCGATCTTTATAGGTCGCCCTCAGAGTTCACTCGTATCTCACATCCCACAGAGTATTATGTATAAATTTTGAGTGTTTTTATTTTTTCTTTAATGTATACTGTCCGGTTAATTTTATTCTGTTAATTAAAGAGGGCGCTATGGTTAAAGTTCTTGAAGATGCACTAACGTTTGATGATGTGTTGCTGGTTCCTGCGCACTCAAGTATTTTACCTAAAGACGTAGATTTAACGTCAAAATTAACGCGCACGATTGAGCTTAAAACGCCTTTATTATCGGCTGCAATGGATACCGTGACAGAAGCGCGCTTAGCGATTGCTCTGGCGCAAGAAGGCGGCTTAGGCATTGTTCATAAAAACATGTCAATTGAAAACCAAGCCAAACAAGTTTACCAAGTGAAAAAATTTGAAAGCGGCATGGTTAAAGATCCTATTACCATTACGCCGAATATGACGGTGGCTGATGTTTTAGAATTAACGACACGGCATAATTTTTCAGGCATGCCAGTGGTGGAAGATAATCTTTTAGTCGGCATTGTTACAGGGCGTGATCTTCGTTTTGAAAAAGACTTAACGTTAACGGTCGATAAAGTCATGACTAAGAAAAATAAATTAGTCACCATCAAAGAAGGCGCAGAACGTGACGAAATCGTGTCGTTACTGCATCAGCATCGTTTAGAAAAACTATTAGTGGTCAATGATGCCTTTGAACTGTGTGGATTAATTACAGTTAAAGACATTTTTAAAGAAAAAGAAAACCCATTGGCATGTAAAGATTCTTCCGGTCAATTGCGTGTTGGCGCGGCCGTTGGCGTTGGACCAGGTACGGATGAACGAGTCGAAGCGCTGGTTAAGGCAGGCGTTGATGTGATTGTAGTCGATACCGCGCACGGGCATTCCGAAGGCGTGATAGAGCGCGTTAGATGGATTAAAAAACACTATCCTAAAGTACAAGTCATTGGCGGCAACATTGCTACGGCCGATGCCGCTAGGCACTTATTAGCCGCCGGCGCAGACGCCGTTAAAGTCGGTATTGGTCCTGGCTCCATTTGTACCACACGCATTGTAACGGGGGTTGGTGTGCCTCAAATTACGGCCATTTCAAACGTGGCAGAAGCATTAAAAGGCACGGGCGTACCATTAATTGCTGATGGCGGTGTGCGTTTTTCTGGCGATATTTGTAAAGCCTTAGCGGCGGGTGCATCTTGCGTGATGCTGGGCAGCTTATTTGCCGGTTGTGAAGAATCACCCGGTGAAATTGAGCTTTATCAAGGTCGTACGTATAAATCATATCGAGGCATGGGAAGCTTAGGCGCAATGTCGGGTACACATGGTTCAAGCGATCGTTATTTCCAAGATGAAAAATCAGACACATCCAAATTGGTACCAGAAGGCATAGAAGGGCGAGTACCTTATAAAGGCCCGTTGCACAGCATTATCCATCAACTGAGTGGTGGGATCCGATCTTGCATGGGCTATTTAGGCAGCCCAGACATCAATACGTTAATGCGTTCGGCTCAGTTTGTGAAGGTGACTAATGCAGGCATGGTGGAGTCACATGCGCATGACATTAATATCACTAAACAAGCGCCCAACTATCAAATTGATAACTAGGATCGGCTAAATAATGAATCACCTGTTAATGATGGAAATGATAATTAATGGATGAACCCTTACATTTTTGAGATAGTAAACCTATGAAAGACATACATCAGCATAAAATTTTAATTTTAGATTTTGGCTCACAGTACACACAATTGATTGCCAGGCGCATTCGAGAAATTGGCGTGTATTGTGAAATACATCCTTTTTCAATGGCAAGTAAATCCATTCAGGCATTTGCTGCAAAAGGCATTATTTTATCTGGTGGGCCCCAAACCGTTACCGCAACGACAACGCCGCGTGCGCCAAAAGTTGTTTTTGAACTGGGTGTGCCAGTGCTTGGTATTTGCTATGGCATGCAAACCATGGCAGAACAATTAGGTGGTAAGGTGTCACAAAGTAAGTTGCGTGAGTTTGGTCATGCAAACATTAGCTTGCAAACATGCTCTCCACTTTTAAATAATCTTTGTGATGATGAGCTTACTCAAAATGCAATGGATGTGTGGATGAGCCACGGTGATAAAGTTACCTTGTTACCTAATAATTTTGAGGTGATTGCTAGCAGTGAAAATGCCCCCATTGCAGCTATGAGCTGTGAAGAAAAACAGTTATATGGCGTTCAGTTTCATCCAGAAGTTACCCATACACGCTATGGCTTAAATCTATTAAAACGATTTGTGCTAGATATTTGCCAAGCTTCAGCGGATTGGACCATGCATAACATTGCAGAAAATGCGATGGAAACGGTTAAGAAAACGGTTGGTAAGGAAAAGGTACTGCTGGGCTTATCTGGTGGTGTGGATTCGTCGGTGGTTGCCGCTTTATTGCACCAAGCCATTGGTGAGCAACTTGTCTGTGTGTTTGTCGATACAGGTTTGCTTCGTTTAAATGAAGCGAGTGACGTTGTCGACATGTTTGATAAGCACATGGGCTTTCATCTGATTCATGTGGATGCGTCTGAGCGATTTCTTAGCGCGTTAGTAGGCGTTACCGATCCAGAAGAAAAACGTAAAATCATCGGCGGCGTTTTCATTGATGTGTTTGAAGATGAAGCCAGCAAACTGCAAGGCATTAAATACCTTGCCCAAGGCACCATTTATCCAGATGTGATTGAGTCAGCAGGCAGCGGTCAAGCAAACGTGATTAAATCGCATCATAATGTTGGCGGCCTGCCAGAAGGATTGGCCTTTGAATTAATTGAGCCCGTGCGTGAATTATTCAAAGACGAAGTGCGAAAACTTGGCTTAGAGCTGGGTCTATCAAATGAAATGGTTTACCGTCATCCGTTCCCTGGCCCAGGCTTAGGTGTGCGAATATTAGGCGAAGTAAAATCTGAATTTGCAGATCTTTTGCGAAAAGCTGATCATATCTTTATGAGCGAGCTTCGTGCACATGATTTGTATGATGAAGTTAACCAAGCCTTTGTGGTATTTTTGCCCGTAAAATCCGTGGGTGTAATGGGAGACGCGCGTAAATATGATTACGTTGTATCACTACGCGCCGTTGAAACGGTTGATTTTATGACAGCGCGCTGGGCACACTTACCTCATGACTTTTTGGGTTTGGTGTCAAATCGTATTATTAATGAAGTGGATGGTATTTCTCGGGTTGTTTATGATATCTCAGGCAAACCACCCGCCACAATCGAATGGGAGTAAAACGTTCACCAACGGTCCAGCTTCCACGCTCTCTTTTTTTTAAAAATGCTCACATACCTGGTGTATGCACGTTGTGAGTTATGTTTTCTAACTTTCTGCATGGTAAGTTTTTTTCTCAGTGAAGCATTTTGATATAGGCCCGGTTTCTTGGACATAAATTTATATTTTTTAAGAGCTATTCTT
>CAWVYD010000047.1:0-11308 GCA_963934185.1 uncultured Legionellaceae bacterium
GGGCTTGAATCGGTAGTGACTAAAGGAGCCTCTTATTTAAGTTCTGCTGCAAATGGAGTGTCCTCATTTGTAGGTGGTTTTTTTCATACATCATCACCAGCGGATAACGTTGAAACAGATGTTAAGCCTACTTTTGAAGAACAAACACCAAAAATGGCGCTGTAACAATCAATATCATGTCTATACGCAACGGAAATGAATATGCGACATTTTAGCTTTTATATTTATGCGTGAGTCATAGACTATTTGTTCGCTATAGAGCCGGCTATACCAAACTCATAGTCAATGACTCATACAAAAAGATAGGCACTAAAAAAACAGCATCTTCATATCGTATGTCACCAAATCAATTAATTTTAAACACTGACACAGTGAAATTGATTGTTTTTTTTTAATAAAGTTGTTTGGTTAAATCAAGCATCTTGATAGACTATATTTTTAGTCATTGAGTGAAGGCAACGATGTTTTTTTTTAAACGTTTTCTAAAAGTACTGATGTTAGGTAGTCTTGTATTAATTCCTTTTAATTATTTTTTTGCACATTTTGCATTTAACCGTGTATTGAATAAATTTGCTCAAGCGCAAGTGCCCCAAGGGCAGAAGTTAGACTTTAGCAGTTCATTTCATATGTATCCTCAACCATTGATTCGAATAAAAGACCTTGACTATAAAGACAACAAGGGCAGTGATGTTTCAATTAATACATTTGATGGCATACTTGATGTGTTAGAACTGATTAAAACAAAACAATTAATCCTTAAGAGATTTACAATCGATGGTTTAAAGCTTAGTTTGCCGGTAAAGCGTTTAGATGAATTGGTAAAATCAATCATGTTCCCCATCATTAGAGAGGGCTTAGGTGTGCCGCGCGATCCCGCTCTTTTTTTCCCAAGTAAATTTTCAATTAATAATATTCATTTAGTGCGCTTATTTGAGAATAAAAATGCTGAAAAATTTGATATTACAAAGGTAGTCTATGCAACGGAACGCAGTGATTTTATGTCAATGTGTTTTCCTTCGGTCGATAAAGCCGAACGCTTTTATAAACACTTTATTAGTCAATATCTATTTGCAGCGAAGATTAATGGCGTTTGCATTCGGTTTACTAAATCACTGAAATCTTTAACACTACCCACCGTTCCTAAACAAGGATAAAGGCCATGACTTTGTTGTCTGTTTTACGTTTAGCAGTTGCACCGTTAGTAAGCTTGTTTATTTTTGAACTCGGTAATGGGTTTTTCCCAACGCTGTTATCCTTACAATTGTCAGTGCAGGGCCACAGTGATTTGATTATAGGTTGTGTTGCCGGTTCTTTTTATGGCGGCCTTTTGCTGGGCGCGTTTAGCATTGAGCCTATCATTGGTCGTTTTGGTCATATTCGAGCATTTGCTGCCTTTGCCAGTGGATTAACCGTGTTATGCATGTTAAATGGCATGTTTGATAATATTATTTTTTGGATTTTAATAAGATTCATCGGTGGTATTGCGACAGCAGGTGTCTTTATTGTGATTGAAAGCTGGCTTTTATGCGTAAGCAGTGTTGAAACACGCGGCCAAATTTTATCATTTTATATGATGAGTTTTTATGCGGCACAAGCCGTTGGCCAGCTTATTCTTAAATTAGAGTCAAGCGAGCATTTATTTTTCTTTGCAATTACTGCCATGCTTTGTTCTGCCTCGGTGATCCCCTTATCGATGACGCGCGTTATGTTGCCTGAATACGATGAGCCAGATGCAATGAACATGAAAGAGTTATATCAAAAAACGGCTTCAGGTATGGTCGGTGCCTTTTGTGGTGGGCTTATCATGGGGGCACTTTATAGTTTATTACCGGTTGTGCTAAATGATCTTTTCCACAGCAGCTCGCGTGTATCTGAATACATGTTTGTGATGATTTTAGGCGGGATGATATTGCAGTTTCCCATTGGCAAACTATCGGATGTGATTGAGCGTCGTATCGTTATTATCTTTGTTTGCATTGGCATTATTGCGGTTTGTCTTTTAATCCAACATTATTTACTGCCTTCTTGGCAGTTAATGCTATTGATAACGCTTTTTGGCGGGCTTACTTTTACCCTTTACCCTTTAAGTATTAGTTATGCATGTGATTCAATTGAAAGTAATCAAATTGTGGCTGTTATTCAAGGTATGTTGATTGCTTATAGTGTTGGCGCAATGATTGGCCCTTTTGTGGCGCCTTTTTTTATGGGTGCATTTAGCACAAAAGGGTTATTTATTTTTGTGATTTTAATAGCATTATCGTTAACGGTCTTTTTACTTTATCGTAAAACGCAATCTGTCAGCATGCCTCAAGAAGAACCCTTTCGTTTGGTGCCACAGATCACGCCTATTATGACAGAACTTGATCCTCGCCAGGAAGGCGAGTGATCAAGTAATGTTATGTATTACATAAGGTTAGCGCTTGAAGTTAGACTGTCATCGAGCTTTGATTCATCAGTATTCGCTAACGCCTGTTCATCTCTACATTCTTTGGATACTTGACTAAAAAAGCTTGCTTCCGATGCAAGAAAGTTTGGTTCTGGCGTTAATACGCTTTTATTTTCAAGGCAAAAATCAAACGTGTCTAAGGAGTGAGGGCTTTGAACGAAAGTATTAATTCTGCCTTTAACGTCCGTTTTTAGTATTTCGTCACGCTGGCTGTATTGCCACTCTTTAAAGGCTGCGAAACCAAATAGGGCCAAGCTACCAATGCATAAAGGTATGAGAATACTGCATGCCAAAACGGAGGAAATGACGAGCGTATTTGCCGCAATTAATAAACCTATGCTTAGTAACGCAAAACCACTTGCAGCAATGAGTTCATGACCAATGCGCTGTGAACGCGTGGTCAGTGATAAATGATTCCATTGCTTATAATTCAAATGAAGGCTATTAAGCAACGAATGATAAGGTTGGTTCAGTGCTTTATGGCTTAAATACCCTTCAATGGAGCTTTGTATGACTTGTTTTTGAGTGTCAATGCAGTCTGTGCCATTAGGGGTTAATTCCAGCTGACGTTTGAACTCGTTTATGTCAGTCAACGTAGCCGTTATGGAGGCTTTTAAGTCGCTAGGAAACTTTCGTTGTGTTTTGTCTAATTGCTGAAGGAATGAAGAACACAACGATCGGAAAAAAACAAGGGTCTCGATGGTTTCAGAAACATTTGTTTGTTCAACAGGTGTGTCTAAACTGTCAATGTTATCGTCTACGTCTACGTAATCTTTTTTTTGTTTGACGGTAGGTTTAGAAGTAGCGATAAAGTCTTTATCTTCACGTTGCATAGCGCTTATTTCTAAGCTTTCTACCAAAGGTCCTTGTTGCAATACTTTGTTTTTTATTAAAAGGCGAGTGACTAATGTTTGAATGTTTTTTGATTGTTCAAGGTAACTACTTTGAAGATCAAATCGTTGCTTTAAGTCATTATTTTTAAGCGTGTTATTAATTCTTGTTAACGTTTTAGTTATTTCAGATCTAAGGTCTTTTGTGTCATCTCTATCACCTTTTATTTGATCAATGGCTTCAAGTTTTTCAAGAAATTTATCGCATAACGCCTTATTGTGTTGAATACTTTCAAGGGCTATATCTGAATTGAATTTAAATGCCTGATTATTAATTCTGCCACAGGTTATGGCTTCATTCATACCTTCAATTGCGCTAGGTATGAGCTCTCCTTTAGCGTTAATGGCATCCATGATTAAAAACTGGATTTCATTAGGTAAGGAATCAATGGCTAATAATTGTTGTTTCATTTGAGTTTGGGGGATTAATGTTTGCTCTGCATTATCTGCTTTATTGTTTTCATCAACCGGTGTAATAAGCTCACTTAATGAAGGGTAGTGAGTATTATCGCTTGATTGATAGCAAGTGACTTCTCTTTCTTCAGGTATAGCACGCGTATTTCGTATGTAGGAAACCGTAAAATAATTGGGAGATATGCCTTGATAAGTAAAGGCTAAGCCGCAATCTCTGCCTTGTTTATCAATAAAGGCAACACTAAAATTTTTATGTTGACTGTATAATGCTTCAATGCTGTCGGGAGCATTGACGTAAAAATACTGTTGTAACATAGTGGTCTTTGCGCCGCCAATAATTGCAGCGGTAATGTTTCCTTGGCTATAGGATTCATCGGTGTCGTCTTTATGCAAATTATCATCAAACGCTTGATACTCATGCTTTCGACTTAGAAATACCGTGCGATATAAATCTCGTTCAATGACTTCAATATAATCCGCTTCAGGATCAGCAAAGCCGCTTGGAATTTGAAACGCATAAAGCATTTGTCATAAACTGGGGTTGAATGTATTAAACCTGAGTTTCCTTAACATAACCTTAAGAAACACACGTTTTGTTTTAAAAATGAATTAAAAGATCATTGAAAGCGCTTAAGGCAGCGTTAAGGAAAACAAGGTATAATGGTGGTATCTACATTTTTTTTGAGGCGATCATGGCCATAACACCAAGAAAAGACACATACGTTTATACCAAGGAAAAACTGGACGATGCGCAAGCGTATCAGTCAAATCAAACGCCTATACGTGTAATGGAAGGTGTTTTTGAAGAAGTTGGTGGCGATTCAGGCAAAGCCTTGCCGCCGATTCGTACGCCTCGCGCTAAAGCGCCGCCGGTTGCAAGCGGCATGATGTTTCATGATGATGCGATGAATACCCTTGATGATGCGATTAAACCGGCAGATAAATTACCGCTAACAGCAGCGTTATTGATGCAAAGCAAAGGCCAACAGAACAGCTGGCAGCTTAAGCCAAAAGGCCCAGCATCACAGGTAGAGAAAAAATTTAACGCATTTTTAAAAGCCTTAGCGGCTCAAAAAGGCTGTTCCGTTGAAAGTCTGAAACAACAAGGATTTCAATGCGAATCCAAAGGCGAGAAAGGCACGCAAGTGAATTTCCCTAATAAAGACATGGCTAAATTATTCTCACAAATGCTTAATGAAAACACGTCAGCACATCAACTTCTCTCCGCTAAGCCAGTGGCGTTAGAGGACGATGAGCAACGTCCATCATCACGTCCATCATTTCGTCCCTAGTATGATTACCAGCGAGTGTTTTTTTGATAACGCTGCAACGCTTGCTGGCAAACCTCATGTACGTCATTACCACTCATATGTTTTTCATAACAAGCACGGAAAAGGCTGATTGTTTTTAAAAGGCTGTCAGAATTTTTTTGTTGATCACTGTTAGCCTTAAATAACTTAGGCTCTCGATAAATAATTTTTGTAACCGCTCCTTTTTTTAATACCACTAACAGATGCTCTGGCGCACTGTCTATCCGTAAGCCGTGCGTTTTAAGTAAAGCTATGTGGCTGTGATAAAAGGTTTTGATGAAGCTTTTTAGTAAAAGAAAAGGATCGTTTGATTTACCATCAAACATTTCAATCAGTAAAGGACGTGTGTAATGATGGTTTGTATTAATAAGGCTATTAAGGGGAACGGTCCATTCTTTGTCGGTAAGATAATCGTTGGGCGAATGAAGGATGCGCATCGGCAGAGGGGCTGTGCTGTGCGTTAAGTTAATGGATGTTTTTTCAAATAAGCAATACAGCGTTTGATTAAAGTGATTTGTGTGTTTGAGAATTTTTTTAAATGATCGTTCTAGTCGTTGGTTTGAAAAGGTTTGATGAGTTAAGTTCATTTGAATGATTGCTTGGCTAGGATTTTTAGACACTAGAGTGCAGGGATCAAACGTTGGGTACATGGTCTGTTGAAATAATGGGCCAATAAATTGCTTTTCATGATGAGCTTCTCGTAAATGATAAAGCACTTGATGCTTGTATTGCCAAGGATGAACAATTATAGGTAAGTAATTTTTTGCTTGGCGAGTTTTATAATGCAAAGCAGTATGCCACTGCATCAATTCTTTTGGAAAACTCTGTGTCATTTTTTCTAAGTAATCCTCGTATTTTATATCGATTAAGGCTTTATCTATCGCGCACCACATAAGTGCTACTTTAGCGTCAAATTGACTGCAATAACTTAATTCTTCGCGGGCATCAAAATCAAAATGTTGTGAATGATAGTGGCTTTGCATAGGCGTTGGGCAAGCCATTTGTTCTGCTTCAATATGAAAAATAAATGACGTTTCTGGTATCCAACGTTTCGTTGGTGTATATGCCCTATAAGCCATTGATAATGCATGATTTAAGGACGAATTAGATTCATGGCTAATAATTTTTTTTGTTTGTAACGCTGAGTGCCCAAGGTAAGTTTTTCGTTGATGCCGCTGTTGCGTAATGGCTTGCATCGCTTGATTTGCTTTAGCCAATAGAAATTCAACGTGTGGCTCTGTTAGATAAATGCCTATTTCAAACAAACGAAATCTCATTTGATCAATGGGAGCGGCGGGGCTGAGTATGTGCATCCTTATTATACCTTAAAATATTAAAGCGATATATTAAATCTAAATGAGAATCATTAGCCTTTCAAGTATTTATTGTTTTATTTTTCCTAATGATTTAATCGTAACGCCCGATACGAATTAATAAGAGGGTAGTTAATTTGTTATTTTAGGGGAAACAGCAATGAAAAAGTTATGCGCAGTAGGGGTCGGTGGTTTGATGGCGTTTGGCACGGCATCTGCTGGGCAAAGTTGGAGCGCTTGGGTGTCGGATTTAAAACAAGAGGCCATTTCACAGGGCGTTGAACCCAGCATCGTTGACAGAGCCTTTAGAAACATTGGGCAGCCGAGTCGTCGGGTGACGCATTATTCAAAATCACAACCAGAGCATCGCTTAACCTTTTCAAAATACCGAACAACACGTGCCAGTAACTATCGAATTTTATTGGGTAAGCGCAATTATAAAAAAAATGATGAGTTATTAAACGAAGTAGGCCAATCATACGGCGTCGATCCTTGTTTTATTGTATCGGTTTGGGGCATGGAAACCAGCTACGGTAATTTCATGGGTAAATTCCCAGTCATCAAATCACTGGCAACACTGGCGTATGATTCAAAACGCAAAAACTTTTTTAGAAGTGAGCTACTGCAAGCGCTTCATATTGTCAATGACGGTCACGTCAGTTTAAAAAACTACAAAGGCGAATGGGCAGGCGCATCCGGTCAACCACAATTTTTACCGTCAAGCTTTGCGCGTTACGCCATTGATTACGATCAAGATGGCAGAAAAGACATTTGGTCAACCAAAGCGGATGTGTTTGCTTCCATTGCTAACTATTTAAAAAATAAAGGCTGGAAAACAGGTGAGCCATGGGCCGTTGAAGTGTCATTACCCAGTGGTTTTGATATGGCGCAAGAAGGCAAGCGCATTCGAAAATCAGTCAGTGAATGGCAGCGGCTGGGCGTAAGCATGCCTAAAGGCGGCGATTTACCAAGGCAAGAGTTAGAAGCCTCTATCATTAAGCCTTACGGCGGCCCAGCAATGTTGGCTTTCAATAACTTTAGAGTCATCATGCGTTACAACAACTCCACCTATTATGCCGGCTCGATAGGTTACATGGCCGATAAAATTTGTAAACGTCGTTAAATTCTCTTGTGGGTGCACCGCCCCAATGGATTGATTAACGCATTAACTAACTCAAACCTTAAGGCGTTAAAACAATCTTTCCGCCTAGTTAATGGTGCTTTCGGTTGGATTTAACTCGGTCAATTGTATTTTTATTTGAACAAACCAGCATTAGTGCTTGGCTCCTTAGCACTTTTTCGTTACAATGCCGGGTCATATAAAAAACAAGTTGTCATTATTATGAATCAAAAACGTAAAGCAGTGGTATTAATTTCTGGTGGGCTCGATTCATTGCTGGCAGCGCGCATGATGATAGATCAAGGCATTCATGTGGAAGGCATCAATTTTTACACGGGTTTTTGTCATTCTGGCCACACCTCAGCCATTCGTAATAATAAGAAAGCCAAGCCGCCGCGTAACGATGCGTTATGGGTCGCCGAGCAATTAGGCATAAAGCTTCATATCATTGATATTGTTGAAGAATACAAAGACGTCTTGCTGAATCCGCAGCATGGTTACGGTCAAAATTTAAACCCGTGTTTAGATTGTAAAATATTTATGGTTAAAAAGGCCCATGAATGGATTGTTGAAAATGAATTTGATTTTATTGTCACTGGCGAAGTGGTTGGACAGCGACCCAAATCGCAGCGTCGCGAAACCATGCCCATTGTTGAAAAACAATCTGGCGCGAATGACTTATTAGTTCGTCCCTTATGCGCCAAACGACTGCCAGAAACGTTACCAGAAAGAGAAGGCTGGCTTAAGCGGGACGAACTGCTTGATTTTCATGGCCGTAACCGAAAACCACAACTGGCATTGGCTGATAAATTTAAGTTGGATGATTTTGCCCAGCCGGCAGGTGGGTGTTGCGTACTAACCGATTCTAATTATTCTAATCGATTGGAAGACATGTGGGCCCACCGCGGCACACGCGAATACACCATGGATGACATTATCATTTTAAAAGCGGGCAGACACATTCGGCCAAGCAAACAGTATAAGTTAATTGTTGGCCGCGACGTGGGCGAAAACAATTTTTTAACGGGCTTTCGTAAAGACTTCATTTCAATGGCCGCTAAAGACCATCGCGGACCACTGGTCTTAATCGATGGTACGATGAAAGACAATGACGTTGTTTATGCAGCCAGTATCATGGCACGTTTTACCGACGGAAAGCTTGAAGAGCGCATTACGGTTGAAGTGCGTGAGATGGATGGAACCTGTAATGATATACACGTAAAACCCATGCTCGAGAAGGACGTTGAAAAAGGATGGTACATTTAATGGCACATTATGAGTTAGACGTAAGACGGTTACTGTGCCCCATGCCTGTCATTAAAACGCAGCAACGCATTAAAACCTTAGCAGCGGGCGACGTATTAACCATTTTTGCAACCGATCCAGGCACGTTGCATGACGTGCCGGCCTGGTCTCGCATGTATGGTCATAAAATTCTTAAAGCAGAAACCGTTGACTTAGACGTTATCATTCAACTTGAAGTAGTGGCGGAATAACGCATGCGTTATCAACAAGCAAAAAAAGTAACCTTAGTCAGCGCGTTTTTTAATGCTTATTTGGCGCTGGGCAAGTTACTGATAGGTTTTTTTAGTGGGTCTCACGGCATTTTAGCCGATGGCCTGCATTCCTTATCGGATTTATTAACCGATTTTTTGGTGATTGTTGCTTCAAAATATGGCAGCCAAGCTGCCGATGAAGATCATGCCTATGGGCATCAGCGCATAGAAACAGCGGCTACGTTTTTCTTATCCTTACTCTTAGTGGTAACGGGCGCAGGCATTTTATGGGATTCGTTTTTGCATTCCTTTACCGAAAATGCCATTTTAGACGGCACCAGCGCCTGTATAATGATTGTTTTATCCTTAATCGTAAATGAAGGCTTGTTTCATTACACCTTGTATTACGGAAAACGTTTAGACTCTAAACTATTAATTGCCAATGCCTGGCATCATCGCAGTGATTCGTTATCATCGTTTGTTGTTCTTATCGGTTTGGTTGGAAACTTATTAGGTTATTATTTTTTAGATGCGATAGCAGCCAGCATCGTTGGTGGTTTAATCATTCAAATGGGTTGGTCATTAGGCTGGAACAGTATGAAAGAACTGGTGGATACCAGTATTCCAGCGGACGAATTAAATCGCATTACTCAAGTGATTGAAAAAACGGCAGACGTGGTTGCCGTGCATCAATTACGTACCCGTTCCATGGCGGGTAAAGTATTGGTTGACGTTCATGTATTAGTCAGGCCAAATGTATCGGTATCGGAAGGGCATCACATTGGTGAAAACGTTGCGTTAAACATACGAGCGGCCTTAAAACGCATTAATGACGTTACGGTGCACATTGATCCAGAAGACGACGAAATTGCTAACCCTTCGATGTATTTACCTGCGCGAGAAACCTTACAGCCTGAATTAATGGAATATTGGCAAGGTTTATTAAGTGAAACAGACATTAAATTACTTAACTTCCACTACTTAAACGGCACCATAAGCATTGACTGTTTTGTTTCACAAGGGCTTGAATTTGACATGGCACGTTGTCGCGCCACGGCATTAGCGCATGACAATGTCAGTGCCATTACCTTTTATCAAACACTTTAAAGAGATCTTATGTTATTAAAATTCACCTATGGCGTTATTATTTTACTGCTTACTTTGTTCGCGGGTATTTACCCGTTTCGAAAACGTGTAAAAGAGGGCGATCAACCCTTTGATTTTCGCAGCGCAGAGTCCTTAGCGTGCGGCGTTTTTTTGGGGGCGGGTTTATTGCACATGCTAAGTGAATCAGCGCGCATGTTTCATGTGAAAGGCTTTCATTACCCCATTGCGTTTTTATTATGTGGTGGTGTGTTTTTATTGTTTTTATGGTTAGAGCATTTGGGCAGTGAATATTACCACCATAACGATAAGCACAACCGTTACTTTGCGTTTATTGCTGTGGGTATGATGTCCATTCATTCCATTTTATCCGGCAGCGCATTAGGCTTAAGCGATGAAGTAAGCATGACCACGCTTATCTTTTTGGCGATCATCTCTCATAAGCTCGCCGAAAGCTTTGCCATTGCCGTGCAGTTAATTAAAAGTGATTTAAGCCGTAGAACCGCTATTTTATTCTTTTTGCTGTTTTCATGCATGACGCCGCTGGGTATTTTCCTTGGTGCTTTTTTGGTGAATTCAAACAGTGGTTCCACCCTGCTTGTGCCTATCTTCAGTGCACTTGCAGCCGGTACCTTTTTGTATTTAGGCACGTTACACGGTCTTGAAAAATGCGTGTTGGTAAAACAATGCTGCAATTTAAAATATTTCAGCTTTGTGATTTTAGGCTTTGTCATCATGGCGGTGATGGCGTTTTATGTTTAACTTGTCTAGGTTGCGCTGTTAATTGCAGTTTGCGATCAAATGCGTTTTTGTGCTGTACTTATCTTATGAGTAATTTTTGGAGATACCTATGCCTCAATCAGTAAGACTTCCAGACGCACTGGTCCAGCAAGCGCAAGCTATTGGTGACGTTATGTCGCGTTCAGGTGCTAGACAAATTGAGCATTGGGCCAAAATAGGTAGGATGTCAGAAGATAATCCAGATCTAACCTACGAGTTCATTAAAGAGGTTTTAATTTCAAAGGCAGACTTAGATTCCGGGTTAGTTGAGGATGATAAGTTTGAAGATTAAGCAAACGACTCAATTTAAAAAAAGCATTAAAAAACCACGAAAAAAAATCAACACGCTAGGGCGTGTTGACCATTCGTTACGTAATGAAGGGAAGTGTATTTTTTAGTCTTGCTTGCTTAAAATTTGTAAAAAAAGCGGAGAGC
>CAWVYD010000048.1:0-11115 GCA_963934185.1 uncultured Legionellaceae bacterium
AGCTTTACAAATTAGCAGAAATAAATGACATTGCTCAACATGTCGCAAAGGCATTAACCGCTCACTGTCAAAGGCAAGGAATGCGCAGCCAAGCTTGGATCCGTTTAATGGATGAAAAAGGGCCAAAAATCTTGATGATTGAGTCATGGTCGCGTTGAGGAAAAGTCGGAGAAAACTTCTTTAAAATCAAAACGTATTAGCCTTTAAATTTTCTTATCGCTAAATTTAAAACTTCTTTTCACAAAAAATGAACAAAAAGGTGTTAATTTGCAAATGAAGTGTGTTATAATCCTTCACATTGACTGATTTACCAGTTACTTAATAGCTTAGGTCATGATTTTTCTTACTTTATCTAAGAGAAATACTGAATTTATTTGGGGAGTTTTTTTATGAACACATTAATTGATAATACAGACACACAGGTCAAAACGTTCACATTGGCTGAGCACGTCAGCCAGTCTGTTAGAACTTACATTAAAACCATTGGCGGGCAAAAAGGTGATTTAGATTTATACCAGCTTGTTATGGAAGAAGTCGAAGCACCGTTATTCCGTTCAGTAATGGAATTAACACGTTACAATCAATCCAAAGCAGCGCGTGTATTAGGCGTTAGCCGTGGTACCTTGCGTACTAAGCTTAAGTATTATTTTGATGAAGAGTTTATCGGTACACGATAGTCTTTTATATAGTTAAAACTTAATCTTATAACTCCTTTACAACGCTTTAGAGGTGATGGCATAGTAGTTGTCACTCTAAGGAAAAGGATTGCTTATGAGACAAAAAATAACGGCGCCGTTTAATTTATTTGCACGTTTTCCACAAGGCATTGGTACCCTATTTTTTGTACAAATCTTTTCAACCCTCAGTTACAGCGTTCTCTATTCTACGTTAGTTTTATACATGACTCACCGGCTTGGTTTTTCAAAACTAGAAGCCAATACCATTACTGGTTTTTTCATTGCCTTTAATTATGGCTTGCACTTTTTAGGTGGTTTTTTTGGCGGCCGACTGATCAGCAACCGGTTTTTATTTTCACTCGGTATGATCCTGTTGATTATTGCTTGCAGCATTTTGAGTATTCCCTCACAAACCATGCTTTATTTAGGCTTAGCCATTTTTCTAACCGGCAGTGGGCTTAATGTTACGTGCTTAAACTGTATGGTGACCCAACTCTTTAAACCCGATGATACGCGGCGTGAAACTGCATTTTTTTGGATCTACAGTGGCATGAATGTAGGCTTCTTCACAGGGTTTACCATCAGTGGATTATTTGAGCAAACAGGCAATTATCATTTGCTCTTTATGCTAAGTGGTTTGGGTAATTTAATGGCGTTGTTTTTGGTGGTGTTTAATTGGCATTTACTGAAAGACAAAGACACAGCCTTATCAAAAATGGCCAAGCAACCCAAACGTAAACGTCAGATTTTAGGCATATCTTTGGTGCTTGCCATGGTACCAAGTTTGTTACTTTTGTTAAATTATGCGGAATTTGCTAATCGTATTATTTTAACCTTGGGCGGCAGTATGATTGCAGTCTTAATTGCATTAGCGATTAAACAGCCTTATCGATATCAAACCAATAAAATAATGGCCTTTATTATTTTAATGATGGCATCTCTTGTGTTTTGGTCGTTATATCAAATTGCGCCCATGGGCTTAACGCTCTTTATTAAATACAACGTTGATACGCATTTGTTTGGTTACTCGCTTTCACCTCAATGGATCCAAAATGTAAATACCATTGTCATTGTCCTAGGTGGGCCTATCATTAGTATGATTTACACCAAACTTCGCGCTAAAGGTTATTCGATTAATATTCCATTACAGTTTTCTTGTGCGCTGCTTTTCATTGGCGCAGCATTCATTATTTTACCGAGCGGCATAGCCCATGCAGACAATCAAGGTTTAACCAACATTAACTGGATTTTAGGCTGTTACTTTTTGCAAAGCTTGGGTGAATTGCTCTTGTCACCGGTGGGGTACGCCATGATAGGGCAATTGGCACCGGCAAATTTACAAGGCTTAATGATGGGCGCTTGGATGATGATGACGGGCGTTGCTGCCACGGCGTCACATCATTTCTCAAACATGATGATTGGTACAACGGTCAGTAACGATGCGTTACTAACGAACGATGGTTTTTCATCTGTGTTTTCACTCTTAGGTTGGACAGCCGTTGCTGCCGCTGCAGCATTGATGATGTTAACGCCTTTTATTAAACGATTAATGAATGGGAAGAATGATGATAAACCATTAATCAGCGACGAGATAAACACTCAAATGGAACCTGCTTAAATAACGATTTTATAGAATTAAAAAAATCATAGAAAATGACAAATACCCAGGTACCTGTCTCTAATTGTGTTTACATTAACTTTAGTGTGATCACGGGGCCTGACGCTATAGATTCTTACTTTTTTAGGTGCGGTAGTCCTAAAAACCACTCATCAACGTGCCACCCGCTCAGTAAAGGATAAAATTTATCGAAAACGCTTGAAAAAATATCTGGTTATGATCAAATAGCGTTATGAAAGACATTGATAAAGATAAATTAATCGAGCAGCTCTTTGCTCGCATCGAAACGCTAGAATCTATCCTTTGCGTGAGTTATACTGCGCGCGGCAATACCATTGAATTAAGGCATTAGTGTGAGTGTCGGCCGGCGCTTCGCACCTTATGGCTGCGCCATAGTGTGGGTGTGAAATGCAATCGCTTTCGCTGATGCCTGCTTAATACTAATACTATCCATGTGGTTGGCGCGGTGATAAATGCTTTTTAGGGCTACCGCACCGAAAAAGGCATTATCTATAGCATCAGGCCCCACCTTTAACTCAACTCCCTAAGCTGGCGTGTGTTTATCATTCGAATTGATACCTGGGTAGTTACGAAATTTCATTTTAAAACGCAGCAAACAGACGCTTGTTAACCACCATTGGATTTATTGGGCGCTGTCGCTGACTGGGATCATCAGCAAGAGGAAGACTATTTTTCTCAACCGGGTGGCTTATTGTGCTTAATGGGCCAAGTGCCGTATCAGACCTTGTTTGATAAGACGGCGCGATTGCTTGCAGGCGTTCCTATATTTATACAGAAAACGGACATAGAACATTGTATAAAAGCGGATCCTGCGTATGGTGAAGGATATCAATGGCACTGAAACAATCCTGGTAAGATAATAATTGATCCTATCTGCGCCATATTTCGCCTTGGATCGTTTTGTGATAGACTCGTGGTTATTTATTTCATTAAGAGATTTTATTTTATGTCTAAGAAAATCATTTTATCTTTAATCGCAGTGTTAGCTGTTACTGGCTGCGCATCTTTAAACAATGAAGACACCGGCGTCATTGCTGGCGGTATTGCTGGCGGCCTGCTTGGTAGTCAATTTGGCGGTGGCAGTGGTCAAGTCCTTGCAACAGGCATTGGTGTGCTTGCCGGTTCCTATTTTGGTGGTCGTATTGGCGAAAGCATGGATCAACAAGATAAAATGAAGCTTCAAACGGCTTTAGAAACCACAAAAACCGGTAAAGTCGTACGTTGGACAAACCCAGATACTAAAACTCAATACGTTGTAAAACCAACTACGACCTATTACAAAAAGAATAATCCATGCCGAAAATACTCAACCACAGCCTTTATGGGTGGCGAACAACAAATCGTTTATGGTAGAGCCTGCCGCAATAATAAAGGGCAGTGGGTGATGGCTAAGTAACGTTAAAACACGTCCTAGTGCGAAGATTTTTCGTAGAATAAAACATGTATTTCCAACGTGCCAAGTATGAGCAAGCAAACGCCCATACTTGGAATGTTTTCATTGATTATAAAACACCAACTTCTTGTGTTTCTGGCGTTAAGTTAACTTGAGTTTTAGCTAATTCTTCAAAGCGAAATTCATCCACTTGAATCGCTTCCCATCTCGCTGTTTCAGACTTTAATAAACTGTCTTTTTGCGCTTGATTGATTTCACCATCCGCTATTTTTCTATCTAAAAATACAGAAAGTTCTTGAATAGATACTTTGCCAATGCCTTTAATGCGTTTAAATAACGCTTCATTATCTAAAATAAGTTGAAACGCGGCTTCGCCTTTGTCTAAACGGCTTTTATTATCCGCACCACTTAAGAAAGTACGGTGACTCAATTTTTCACGGTAGGCTTGATTTTTCATGGTGAGACCAGCCAGTTTATGCTCAAGTGTATCGTTAGGCGCTTTTAATGTTTGGCCAAGCGGAAAAGCAAACAGACGAATGGCTAGGCTAACAAACGTGTTTGGAAAATTATTAGCGAGATCAAGTAAGGCTTTTTGAGTTTGGTGGAAGCAGTATGTTAAGGCCCACTCTGCGTGACACTTTTCTGCTTCATTATCATTTTGCTGACAGGTTTTTAATACGGCTGCAGCCATATAAAGATAGGATAATGCATCACCTAAACGAGCTGATAAGCGTTCTTTTCGTTTTAATTCTCCGCCTAAAACCATCAAGCATAAATCACCAATCCAGGCAAAGGCGTGGCTTAGGCGAGTTAATATTTGATGCTCGCGTTTCATGGACAATTTAGGAGAGCGAATGAAATATCCACCGGTTAGCATGGATAAGACAGTTTTTGAAAAATTAGTTAAAAAGTAGCTTGCATGTTGCCAAAGGAGCGACGAAAATTTTAATTCATCGCTTTGAGATAAGGCATTACATTCGTCTTTTATAAAGGGATGGCAGGCCATAGCACCTTGACCAAACAAAAGAAGGTTGCGGGTCATAATGTTTGCGCCTTCAACCGTAATCGAAATAGGCATGGACTGATAGGCTTCAATTAATGGGTTATTTGGCCCATTAACCACTGCTTTGCCGCCATGAATATCCATAGCGCTTAGGATGACTTTTCTGCCATTTTCGGTATTAAAGTATTTGGCAATGGCTGAAGCTACCGAAGGTTTCAAAGACTCATCGACAGCAGCAACGGTCAGTTCTCGTGTTGCGCTGGTTAAGTAACTTAAGCCTGCAATTTCAGCTAATTTTTCCTCAACGCCTTCAAACTTACCAATTTCCATATTAAATTGACGGCGAATTTTGCCAAAGGCACTGCTGGAAAGGTAGGCCACATTACCCATGGCAGTGCCTAAGGCAGGTAAGGAAATGGCTCGACCAATGGATAAGCATTCAACCAGCATTTTCCAGCCAGCGCCGGCTTGAGATGTACCGCCGATGATGGAATCGATAGGTACGAAAAGATCTTCACCGCGAATGGTGCCGTTCATGAAGTATTGATTGCATGGTATGTGACGATTACCAATTTCAAGCCCAGGTGTTGAGCGAGGAATTAATAAGCACGTGATCCCTTCGCGGCCTTCGGTCATTAATTGATCGGGATCTTCCACATTAACCGCTAGGCCAATAAGGGTGGCGACCGGTGCTAATGTGATCCAACGTTTACTAAACGTTAAGCTTAAACCGACGATGTCTTTGCCTTTAAGGTTACGTTTTTGGACAATGGCTGTGGCATAAATAGACGTTGCATCACTGCCGGCAGTTGGCTCGGTTAAGGCAAAACATGGGATCTCTTCGCCTTTTGCTAAGGCAGGTAAATAATTATCTTTTTGAGCTTGTGTTCCGTAATGGCTTAACAATTCGCCAGGCCCTAAGGAATTAGGAACCATGACGGTGACTGCTGCAACGCATGACTGTGAAGCAACTTTCATAACAATGTCGGAATGTGCTTTAGCTGAAAATCCTAAGCCGCCGTATTCTTTTGAGATAACCAATCCAAAGAAACGTTTGTCTTTTAAAAACTGCCAAATTTCTGGAGAGAGATCTTTTTGTTGACTAATCTCCCATTCATTACACATGGTGCAAAGTTGTTGGACCTCGTTATCAATAAAGTGTTGTTCTTCGTCACTTAGTGCATGCGCAGGTATTTGATATAATTTATTCCAGTCTGGCTCGCCCATGAAAATGGATTTCTCAATCCAAGTATTTCCTGCGTTCAACGCTTCTTCTTCGGTGCTTGATAATTTAGGAATAACGTTTTTCATTTTTTTAAATAAAAATGAACTGATGATGTTTTTTACGGCTGGAACATGGAAGAAAGCAATGGCAGACAGTAAGGTTAGGCCACAAAGCCATGTCGCAATGCTGTACATGAAAAAGCTGGCAATAAATAAATAAACAACCGCGCTAATTTCCCAGTATAAGGGTTTGTAGGTATGAGCCAGGCTGATAATGCCAAGCATACAAAAGCCAATGAGTAGAAATATTGTCATGGTGTCGTCTCTCTTAAAGTATTATTTTCAGTAGACTTTTTATCATATTTTTACAAAAAAATCTTTAGCTAGGGGGGGAATATTTATTTAAAGTTTAATGATCTAAGTTTTCATGATAATGTGCCTCAAATTAATTCATTTTAAGGAACGGTTGTGTTTAAAAAAATAGTTTCAATACTTTTATTGTGTATGACGCCTTATTTGGCTCAAGCGTTTGGTTTAACCTTTCGTGTCATGAATGGCAGTAGTTCAATGGTTAAATTCAACTCAACCGATTGGTTGGATTGGGGCACGCGAATTTATCAAGGGGACACAAGAGAAAATTGGTATTTGTTTTCGCCTAAAAACATGTATTTCACGCTTTATAATCGTGATGGTTCACCCTTTAGTCTCGTAACATCATCTAGCTGCGATCTTCTTGGTTTACCGGCTCAGCGTGGCGAAGGCATGCCTCGCTATCAATTTGACGGGCATACGGTACGTTTTCATAGTAGCAGGGTTGATATTGTCATAGCTGAACTGCCTGGTTCTACGCACTATCACAAACGAATTGGCTGTTCTTTAGTTATTCAAAAATGATCTGTTAATCGAGTGAAAATAGGCAAATTCCTTTTAAGTTGTTTGGCTATCTGCTGGTTTCATTGCTAGTTGTAAGCCTTTTTTAAAACCAATGCAGGCGGCTGATTCATCGTTGAGTAAACGATAGAGTTCGCCTAATTCGAAATAGGTTTTCTCCGTTGGGTTTAATTCTGCGCTCCGTTCTAAATAGGTTTTGCTTTTTCCCCACAGTTGCAATCGCTTGGATACAACGCCTAACGTTTGATACAACGCCGCACTGTTTGGCTGAGTGCGTATGAAGCTTTCAGTAAATTTTAATTGTTTATTGACATCAATTTTATCTAGCTTTCCATAAAGTTCAATTAAACTGTCTTGCCATGTTTTTTTAATGTGTTTACGTAAAATCAGTTCTGCTTGTTGTTGCTCATCGTTTTTTACTAAATAAGATACATAGAGTGTTAGTAGCTCCGGATCCTGCTTTAATTTTTTCGATACTTGTGCCCAAACGGAGATTAAAAGCATGGTGTCTTTTTCAACGTTAATATTGGGTAGCTGATGCATAAAAATATTTTTTTCTAGTAGAAGTAATTCATCTGCGTGAATGATTCGATTGCGAGCTAGTTTGGGTAGTAGTTTAGAAAGCTCATGCCAGTCATTGATGGTGGTATAAAGTGATAGCATTAGCTTTAATACGTGCGGATGCTTTGGCACTAGGTGATTTAGATGTTTAAGCGTTGCATTGGCTTGCTCATACTGTTTACTCATTAATTGCAGTTCTGCTTGTGTTAAGAGAACGGCAATTTTAGTATCAGGCATGGATTTTTCTGCTTCGCGTAAATACTTATCGCGACGGTGAAGTTCATTTAGTTCTTGTGCTGCTTTTGCTGCCGTTAAATAGTTAATTAAAGGTGAGTCGCTTGATGGCAAACCTTTAATTAATAGTTTTTCAGCGCGTGACCAATCACCTTCACTAAAGGCAATGAGGCCGTCTCTCGTATTACATTGAGAGGTTTTTGTTCGCCAGTGAGTAAAATACTGAGATACCCGAAAGCGAAGCGAACCTAATTGATGACAGGCATTTAAGCTGTAATGTATGAGACTAACAATCAGTAATAGACAGGTGCCAAAGACCCAAAGTGGCATCTCAATGGTCCATAGTCCTAGGGCAAACAATACGTAGCCAGGATCTTTTTGTATGTGTAGACCAATATAAATGGCGAGCACTAAGGCAAGATAAAATAAGATTAATTTCTTCATGCGTTAACCCCTTTTTTATTGGGTGTGTTTAGAGTATTTATTATCGCCATTAACTGTTGATACGAACGGTCAATGACAGGTAAATGAGGGGTGATTTTTTCCTGCATTAATGTCGATACGCTTGATAACATGGATTGAGTTTGAGACGCTTTATCATCAAAGTAAGTATTAAGCCCTTGTTGTATTTGTTTGAGGCTAAATTGATAAATGTCTGCTTTTTGATTAAGCAAAGCCCATTGCGCCTGCTTGAAATTAAGTTGCATTTGGCGGGTGATTAATTGTTGCTCCTCATTAGATATTATGGGCTGGTAAGGCTCGCTGTGTTTTCGGATGACAATGATTTTTGATAGGTTATTAAGGGTGATGTTTAACGCTTTTTTCCAAGCCGATGCAGTTTCATTTGGGATTGGTGACTCTTTAACGGTTAACTCGACGGCTTGTTTATCAATGGGTTTTTTAATAGGCAGTTTATCAACTTGTTGACTCATCGCGGCTAACTGTCCGAGTAAACCAACGGTATCCAATTTAGGTATCGACTTTAATGACAGCAATTCATTGCTAATGGATTGTCTTAAACCAATTAATTGCGGGTTGTTTAAGCCTTTAAGCAAACGATCGGCGGCGGTGAGCAATTCAATGGAAGAGGTCGGTGTTTTTTCCCAGTGCAGCGTTAATTGAGCCATACCAAGTAAGTAGGCTGTTTTTTGTAATTTCCAGGATTGATCGTCCCCACGAGTGTTTTTGTTAAGTTCTGTTAGCGACACGTTCATTAAAGCCATGCGCTTGGTTTGTTCCGTTTCCACTTCGGTAATTTTATGGTGAAACTGATTTTCTTGCGTTTGAAGTTTTGCTTCTAAGTGGCTTAATATTTGTTGACGACTTTGATTATGATGTACTCGCGCCGTTTGCATGCGTGTTTCAATCGAGACAATTTTATTAACGCTGTAAATACCAAGTGCCAGAGCGGCTAAGCTGCTTAGTGCCGCGACGAAGCCAATAGGAGACGTGCTGCGTTTTTGTTCTTTGTCCTTCGTGGGAATTTCTGTTTGTTTCTGAGTGACGGGATTTGTCTCCTTGGTCGACACGGCTTGTTTTTGAGGTTTTTGATTGAATTGGGTCGTGTCATTGGGCGTTGTCATGATGGTTTCCTATGAGTCATATAATGTTTAATGCTGCTTTCAAGGGTGTTATTTTCTGCAATGAAAACGTGTTTTATACCGTAAGCCAAAGCAGCCTTTTTTATTCTATGGCTTAAGGTAAGGCAAGCCGTATCTTTAATTTTATTTAATGTGGCTTTGTTTGCTTGGTCTAATAAATTCGTTAAGGCATTAACGCTATGGATCAGTATGAGATCGATTGACGCTTTTTGCCATATTTTTTTTATCTGATTGCTTAATTGGGAGGGACATGTCCGCTGATAAACGTTTAGTTCAATTAGATTGCTTTTTTTCTGATTAAGAAAGGTTTGTAATACCTGCCTTCCACCTTTACCTTTGACTAATACAACGGTTTTTTCGCTGAGTGATTGCAGTGCTTTATGTGTTATCAATGAGTCACTGTTAGAATACTCCGGCGTAATGTCAACCGTAACGTCACAGTGCTCTAAGGCACGCTTGGTTGCTGGACCAATGGCGGCAATAAGAGGCATGACTTGCCAATGATCTTTTAATACGTCCATGCTGTGATGAACGGCATTGGCACTGGTAAAGATAAGCAGTGCTGGCACTGCTACAGGGCAATGAAATTGCCAATGTTCTGCGTCAATCATCTCGATGTTTAAGAGCGGTAATTCAATGCATTGGGCGCCCAGTTTATTTTCAATAAGGTGGGTTAATTCGACAGCTTGATGTGCTGCACGGGTATTTAATACGGTAAATTTCATAAATTAAATATAATCATTTAAGATAACTTGTACACCTTTTTCAATGAGTTTATTGGCTATCTCTTGGCCTAATTCTTCTGGAGACAGCGTGCTGCTCGAGCCATTGGCGGTTAATATTTCGCTGCCATCATGGCGACCAACCAGTGCATGAAGGAAAAGCTCATCTTCTTTTAACGTCGCAAAGGCGGCCAGAGGCACTTGGCAACTGCCTTGAAGCCTTTTAATGACCATGCGCTCTGCTAAAACGCAGCGCTGTGTTTTTAGGCAAGTTAATTGAGACAGTAAGGCTTTTAACTCCGTATCTTGATTGCGGCACTCTATGCCTAGTGCGCCTTGGCCTGCAGCAGGTAGAAGCTCGCTAGGCGCTAAGTAATGCGTTATCTCATGCTCAAAGTCCATTCGAATTAAGCCTGCTGCAGCCAAAACAATGGCATCAAACTCATGGCGTTTATTTAAACGAGTATTTATATTACCTCGCAGAGGGGTGATTTCTAAATCATTACGCAGGCTAAGTAACTGGCAAGCTCGGCGTAAACTTGAGGTGCCAATGCGTGAGCCTGCTGGTAGTTCCAGAAATGTTTTTCCTTGATTACTAATAAGTGCATCACGTGGATCTTCACGTTTTAATATGGCATGAATGCCAAGGCCAATGGGTAATTCATACGGCATATCTTTCATGGAATGAACGGCTAAATCGGCTTTATTTTCTAGCAACGCCGTTTCAAGTTCTTTAACAAATAAGCCTTTGCCACCAATTTTACTTAAGCTTTGGTTTAAAAAGGTATCGCCTTTGGTTTGAAAAGGCAGCAACTGAATATCAAGCGCAGGATTAATCGCCAATAACTGCGCTTTTACCATTTCAGTTTGTCTCATGGCCAGCGGGCTTTTACGGGTTGCAATACGAAGGGTAGTTAAAGACACAAGCAAGATCCATTTATTATTTTTAAAGGAATTGTACCAAAGTTCCCTTAACATGCGTACTTATTGGCAGTTGGATTTTCGTTACCTTGCTGCGCGAAGTATAAATCCCGGTGTATATACCCAACGGAAATGAAGATGCGTCATGTTAGTATTGATAGTTATGCGTGATTACTCCAATATTCATTCGCTATAGAACGGCCCATATTTTATAAGCTGTGCTTATTGAGACGTAAGCAAGCTCCTCAC
>CAWVYD010000049.1:0-10934 GCA_963934185.1 uncultured Legionellaceae bacterium
TATTTTTAATGACGATATAATGAACTAACCACTTGATTCTGTATAGCCCCGTAATTTAAGAGATAAAAGTGATGAGCAATTAATCAATCATCTTAAAAACATTACTAAGCAGTTAGACAAAATATTTAAGCAAAACAGCAATTTATCAACCTGTCTCTATATTGAAAGCTGTCACATTGAGTCTAAGAGGCAGATTGAAACGGAAATTAGAAGGAGAAAGCCCCATACTGACGTCATGGATTCCAAGCCGGCTGTCGTTCCCCAGCCAGCTCCATAAGCTTTACGACCGCGCGCAGTATAATCTCAAAACAGGCATCTTAATTTTCAAGTAGTTTGGCTATAAGCGGGCCTGTTTACATCGTTATCATAAAGCAGGTCTTATCTCTGGTTGTTCATCTGGATTAAGGTCTAATTCTGGATGGTTTTCAATAATAGTTTTGATTTGATGTGATAGTGCATCGGTTAATGTCAAACGATCGCTTTCTAAACCTAAGGCAATGGCGCTTAATACTAAACTGGCATGATCGCTGTAAGTGCCTTGTTTAGGGCTACTTGAAGCGGTGCCTGTTGAAGTGATTTCCCCGCAAAAAACGTCAATATCTCTAAGTTTAACGTTGCCTAAGTCATCACCTGCGCCAAAATTTAAAGCGCACTCGTGAGTCACATAATCAATGAATGTATCTTTATCTAAAAAACCGGGCAGTGGCTTTGTTTCCATGTAGGCAGCATCTGTGTTGCGTGGATCGGAACCATTGACAACATTTTTTTGAGTTTGATCAATGTGCTGGTCAATAAAATCAGAAAATTTATTGTATTGGCTTATTAGATAATTCCTATAAAGCTCACATTTGATTTTTGCAATTAATGGCGCTTTTTTCCCTGCATCCAGCGGGCTTCTTTGAATATGCTCAATGGCATTTTGGATGGCTTTTGATGCTAAAACATCCGTGGTTGTTAGCGCTGTAAAGCCATCCCTTAATTCTGCTGGGCAAAGGTTTTTAATGAAGGCGTTTAATTTCGTAATATTGCTGACATTACTGTTTAACTCAATGCTACTGGCGGCGTTAGGTTCAAATAAATCGCCGCTAAAGCACTCTTCAAGTAACTCTGAGACGCAGGTGTTAATGACGGTACTTTCATTCATGCCGCCAGGCAGGCAATACTCATTACATACAGGACGTTGGCCAGATAGAACACTTACTTTTCCGTCACGATCTTGCAGCAAAAGAATAGGATCAACGGCAGAATTAATGCCATTTTTCCCCAGCGTTTTAATGGCGATACCATATTGTGTATTTATGCTTGGTCCATCACTATGGATTTGGTACCAAGGCCGGTCGCTAAGCGTTTCATTTAACAGTGCATGAACTTGAGCTTTGATGATGTCATTTTGAAATTGCGAATGCTCAACGTGAAGCATACCATTAGTTAAAAACCAGCCTTCGTTTTGCGAGTTATGTCTAGAATCTTTTAGATCAAAAATAAAGTGGTTAAAACCGTGAATGGCTCGTAATTGCATTAACTGAGATAACTTAATGTCTTGAAATTGTTTGGCGATGTTTTTTAATTTAGATACTCCACCCTCTTTATCCAATAAAAACGCTTTTCTTTTTCCAAACAAGCCTTCCGAGCGATGAGACATGATAACTTTCCTATGGGTTAATATGCCTTTAATAGTAGCACTTTGATTCAATATAGCCAGCGTAACGTGAATTAAATGGCATAGGTTATTGCTATTTTAGAATGAGGTATGCAAGCTATGTTTTTGACGTTTAAGGGATGTAAAAGGAATGAAACAACCATTTATTAAGTCAAAAGCGGCGGTTGCATGGGGGCCTAAACAGCCATTAGTTATTGAAGAAGTTGACGTTATGTTACCCAAACAAGGCGAAGTTTTGGTTAAAATCATCGCCACCGGCGTATGCCATACCGATGCGTTCACCTTATCTGGTGACGATCCCGAAGGCATCTTCCCTTGCATCTTAGGTCATGAAGGTGGAGGGGTGGTTGAACAAATTGGTGAAGGCGTTACCAGTGTAAAAGTAGGCGATCATGTCATCCCGCTGTATACGCCGGAGTGTAAAGAATGCAAATTTTGCTTATCGGGTAAAACAAACTTATGTCAAAAAATTCGCGAAACACAAGGCAAAGGGCTTATGCCGGATGGCACAACGCGGTTTTATAAAGACGGCAAACCTATTTATCATTACATGGGTTGTTCAACGTTTTCTGAATACACGGTATTGCCAGAAATTTCATTAGCTAAAATAAATCAAAGTGCGCCGCTTGAAGAGGTCTGTTTGCTTGGCTGCGGCGTAACAACCGGCATGGGAGCTGTTGCTAATACCGCTAAGGTGGAAGCGGGCGCCACGGTTGCAGTGTTTGGTCTTGGTGGTATTGGACTTGCGAGTGTCATTGGCGCAACGATGGCAAAGGCCAGCCGCATCATTGCCATTGATATTAATGAAAATAAATTTGAACTGGCACAAAAATTAGGCGCAACGGATTGCATCAACCCTAAAAATCACGATAAGCCGATTCAAGAGGTCATTATTGAGCGAACGAATGGCGGCGTCGATTATTCGTTTGAATGCATTGGCAATGTGGATGTAATGCGCTCTGCGCTTGAGTGTTGCCATAAAGGCTGGGGCGAATCGATCATCATTGGTGTTGCCGGTGCAGGCCAAGAAATTTCAACCAGGCCATTTCAATTGGTAACAGGCCGTTCATGGCGTGGCAGCGCATTTGGCGGCGTAAAAGGGCGCACTGAATTACCAAATTATGTTGATCGTTACCTTAATGGCGAGTTTCCTTTAGAAGATTTTATCACTCATAAAATGGCATTAGAGGATATTAATGAGGCATTTGATTTAATGCATGAAGGTAAAAGCATTCGAACGGTTATTCATTTTACTGATAGAGCGCAGTAAAAGAATGTAGGGGCTTTAAATAGCCCCACTGTTCTACTCATGTTTAAAATTTGGCGTTTGAAAATGTTGTGCTTAACGTTTCTTCTTCGCTATCAGAGGCAGCAGAGCCAGAGAAAAAACCTAAAGCAGCATTAGGATTTGAGTAAAAGTCATCTACATCAAGATCGCCAAAATGTTCCCCGTCATAAAACACCTCATTATCAAGTCCCTCAAAGGTAGGGGCAGCAGAGCTAATAATTGTTTGGCCAGCAGCCAATGCAACCTCTTGCTCTGTCATTTTAGGGGCATGCTTTTGTAGGGTACTTAATACTTTTTTGCTGTCTTTGACTAATAATTCAGACAATAACTGAATGGATATTTCTTTGGTTTTAGTTGTTCGATAGGTTTCGTTGCAGCAAGCCTTCTCATAAATAGCGGTAAGCAAGGTTGGTGACTTTAAAAAGGACGCTTGATAGGCTGGGCGTTTATATAACTGCTCGCAAGCAAGTAATGCAAGAGAGTCCGGGCCATTAAGTAGAGCATGTTTAAGAATAGAGAGAATGTTTTCTCTGCAGGTTTCATCATCCAATAAGTGTGAGTGGCTGTCATTAACGCTTTCTCGTAATACAAATTGAGTGTCTGTGAAGAGCATGGATAGATTATCTGCATATGTGTTTGTCATTAGTTGCAGCGCTTTTAGATATTTTTCTTTTTCAGGCGTTAACTTTCTTGCTATTTCTGTCGGCATTAGCGCTGATTTTTTAGCTTTCTTCTTAGGTACATCTGCTGCAAACGTTTCTTTTAAGGTTATTTTTAATTGGTTAAATGGCTCCCTATCGCCGCTCAACCGGTTAACTTCAATAATAATTTTATCAGCATCTTTATGAAATAAAATATGAGCTTCTGTTTCATGAGGTAAGGCTAAATAATAAGCTTTAATGAGACCTTCTTCTGGTATTTCTTCAAATGTCCATTCATCCAATGTCTGAAGTCGCTCTAACATTGATGGTGCTAGGACTTCAATGCTTTGATAGTCTGGCTTAGAGATAAAACTTCCAGCGGCTACTAAACAATGAGATTGGATGGTCCATGGGGAGACTGGAGCTGGTATCATATCCCCTTTTTTCCATGCAGCTTGAACTTCTCTTAACTTTCTCTCACTTAGGGTTTGATGCATGATTGAACCATTGGTGTGCGTAATGGTTACTTCGTATTGAGCTTCAGTTGTTGGCATATACCAAGGATTAACATAAACGGCAGAAATTCGATTATATGACGGTTTTTGAAAGATTTTTTTCATACCTTACTCCAAAGAGAAATCATCAACAAAAATATAAAAATTGACTACACTGTATATTAAAAAGGCCTTTTCAAGCAAGCTTTAAATTGAAAATATTGAGATAGGCAGGGGTGATAGTAATGCATCGATACGTTTTAAGGTTATTTGACGATATACCCAAGCTCCTTGGAAATATTCTTTCTAACCATTAAATTTTTACTTCATCTGCCGATAATTTTTTTGATGATCACAAAAAAGGTGTTTAATTTTAAAATGACGTTAAAGCGAAGAAAAAAATCGACCATTGTTTTTATCTTTTGTTGCATCGGTTCACTGATATGGGCTCAATCGATTGAAGCCGGTATGCTCATGTCAAAATCAAAGAAAAACGTTAAAAGTAATGGTCAATGTGTGGTGTCTTATAAAGCTCGGCAATACGAACATGCCTTTACATTGTGTGAAAATTCAGCGGAAAGAGGTGACAAGGTATCTCAAAACACATTGGCGGATATTTATTTTTTTGGCCAAGGTGCACCTAAAAATTATTCTCTAGCACTTGAGTGGTATGAAAAATCAG
The DNA here is from genome assembly GCA_963934185.1 of uncultured Legionellaceae bacterium. GTDB lineage: Bacteria > Pseudomonadota > Gammaproteobacteria > Legionellales > Legionellaceae > CAWVYD01. Next base: position 4,766 of record CAWVYD010000049.1, read on the forward strand.
CCATGCAAGGGTATACGCAGTCACAAAATAATTTGGCTTACATGCATCATGAAGGCATCGGTATTGATAAAAATTATACCGAGGCATTTAAATGGTATAAAAAATCTGCGACAGCAGGGAATTATTTCGCGCAATACAACTTAGCATCCTTTTATTTACAAGGTTATGGGATAGCCAAAAATAACGTTTTAGGGTTTAAGTGGACCTTAAAATCTGCCAAGCAAGGTTATGCGAACGCAGAGGCACGACTGGCTGATTTATATCGAATTGGGCAAGGAGTAAAGCAAAGTAATCTTCAGTCGTTTTCTTGGCTTAAAAAAGCCGCGACGCAAGGAAATATTCGCGCGGAAAATCAATTGGCGTTTATGTATGAAAATGGCATTGCAACGCCTATCAATCAAAAAAAGGCAGTGTTTTGGTATGAAAAGGCAGTAAAACAGGGCTCGACAAATGCTCAGTATCAACTGGCCGAGCATTATCGTTTAGGCATAGGCATCAAACAATCTTACGCGGATGCCTTTATTTTATTTGGTATGGCGGCGCATAAAAACCATGCCTTGGCTCAATATCAATACGCTAGGTTGTACCTTAATGGGCTTGGTATTCGTGTCAATAAGGAAAAAGGGAATTATTGGTTAAAACAATCGGCCAATGGAAATTACGCACCAGCGATGATGCAACTGGCCAAACATTATGAACTGGGTATTGGCATGAAAACCGATAAGCAAAAAGCGTATTTTTGGTATAAAGAAGCGTGGTATTTAGGCGTTAAATTAGCCAAAAATAAACTCGATGAATTTAAAAAAGAAACCTGGTTGCGTTCTTTGGATAAGATTGATGCCTTTCAAAAAGTAAAGGCTAACGCCATAAAAGGCGATGTTAACGCGCAATTTTTATTGGGTCGTTATTACGCGCAGCAAGAAGTGTTTTATCGGAAAAATATAACCTTAGCGATTAAATGGTTAGAGGCGGCGGCAAAACAAAATCATTCCGATGCACGTTTAGGCTTAGGTATTTTATATTACCGAGAGGGCATGTATCAAAAAGCCATGGGTTTGTTTCATCAGTTGGCTAAAGCGGGGGATGCACGAGGGGAATATAATATTGGCTATCTTTATGGTGATAAATATAACCCAGCGTTTGATTTAATAAAAGCCTATGAGTGGTATAAAAAATCATCGGATAAAGGCTACCCTCAAGCCACTAATAATTTGTCGGGCTTTTATTTTCATGGTATAGGACGAGAGAAAAACTTATTAAAAGCGTTTGATTTATATTTAAGGGCAGCAAAAAAACAGGCTCCAACGGCACAAAACTCCGTTGGTTCTATGTATTACAATGGCTTAGGCATTAAAAAAGATAAAGAAAAAGGGCTTATATGGTTTAAACGTGCAGCAGATTTGGGCAGTCTTAATGCCAAGCTTAATTTGGCTGATATTTACTTATTTGAGAAATCCTATAAAAAAGCATTTTATTGGTTTGAACGCGCAACAAAGCAAAACAGCGTATATGCGCAGGAAAACCTAGCAAAAATGTATTTAGCAGGACTCGGCACATCAAAAGATAAAAGCAAAGCCATTTTTTGGTATAAGCAAGCTCGAAAACAAGGGTCTAAGGAGGCTAAAAATGCCTTGCGGGCAATAAGAGTAAGGATAAAAAAGAGCCAAAAACCTTGACTTGTTGGTTAGTAATGGTATTCTAAGCCCATATTTTGCTCTTTATAGATTACACTAACATGGCTAATCTATCCTTGTATCCTTCTTTACGTATGTTTGAAGCACTTGATCAAGCGGTGTTTAATGATGCCAAAAGCACATTTTTTTATACAGCGTTTTCACAATCCTATGCGTCATCAACCTTACAAGAACGCTGGCGGCTTGTAATGGATGCATTTAAAAGGGTGCTGCCTGTTACGGACAGACCGGCAATTGATGATTTATGTGAAAACCGGTTACAGACGATTGATTCAGACAGGGTAATCCGTTTAGAGCAAATGCTGGCATATTTTGAAACGTTTTATTTTTTGTACGCAACACAAGCCCCTGAGTTCTCTCTTAATGACACTCAAAAAACATCTTTTCTTACAGACTTACATACGGCAATGGAAGAAGCATGTGAGCCTGGCAAACAACAAAAATTTGAGAATGTGATCCGTTATCATCGGCGCGATTTGAATTGGGTACTCAATACCATGCATCAATTGCGTTATCAGTTATTATCTTCAATGCACGATGCCTATAATACCGAAAATTTTGATGAAGTAGCGTATCAAAATACATTTGATGCGAATCAATATTTTTGGCGTAACGATAAAATAAATCATCGATTTGATGCTCAGTTTCACCTTTGGGATGCACATACGTTATCAGCTATGACTAAGTTGGCTGAGACAAATAATCTAGGGATCACTACGCTTCAGTCCATTCAGGATGTGCATGTGAGTGATGGTTCTAGTCTTGAAACAAGCATTAGCCGCTATTTTAATATGAAATATGAGAGCGTATTTTTTAAAGAATACCCATCCCAAATACTAAATGCGTTAACGCAGCACGTTCTGTATGAGATAACAACGTTGCTTCAAAAAGAACCGCACGAACTTGATTTAAGTAATTGGCAACAAAATAAAGTATTACTAAGTTTGCCGGCCTTTAATGAGCTGACTTCTTTATTAGATTTGTTATTCCCTGAACATAATCCCATCGCTGAACTGGTCAGTTTTGATGAAGACTCTGGCGAAACGTTTCTATGTGTAAAAAAACAGTTGCTAAATACAATAGAAACGACCATCACCGATAAATTACGTAGAGAGGGTTTTGCTTACGATTTAACGAAGGAAACGAATGAATTAAATCAATCTGAATTATTTCACCCTTGTTGCCATAGGCAATTGGACGTATTTAAAGAGTTTAATGCACTTTTTTCTCGCATTAAGGAGATTAACTCAACAGAGGTTAATGATTTTTTTAGACGTAATTTAGTAACAGAGAATAATTTACCACTGGAATTTTATTCAATTTTTATTGAACGGCCAAGCCTTGTTTATTCACTTCCAAAACGTATTAGTCAACACATTGGTTTTTCAAAAGGATTAATAGAACAATTTAATGCTGTTTTATTAGAGAAAAAGGATTATCAAGAATCACACATTAAGGCACTTACTTATTTATGCCAAAATGATGTGTCAGTGATTGAGTTTATGTCCCCCGCATTATTAGCTAACAAAGCCTTGTTAACCTCATTAATAAACGTTCATGATACCGCTTTTTTTCATGCTTGCTCAGCACTTCAAAATGATGACGTTCTAGCGTTTAATACCGTGTCCGTCAATGGGCTTGCTCTTTTTCATGCATCACCCACGTTGCAAAACAATAATGCGCTGACTCTGAGTGCATTACGTCAGCTAGGCATTAACGTTAAGGATAATGCAGCGCATAATTTTGACTCATTTAAAGGCGAACTCAGAGATCATTATAAAAAGGTTTATTCTAACCATAACCTTGAATTTATTGATGAGAATCTGATTAAAAATCCATCACAAAGCTTAGCGTGTGGTGACTACGAAAAAATGTTTGCTTTGGAACAGTTAATCACACAAAAGAATGTAAGCACTGAAATGATGGGCCGTTACGCTAGGTATCTTCATCCTAAGATTTTTTTGTGGGCAATTGCGCGAAGAAAACATTTAAAGTTATTGTCGCTTCCCCTTTGTAATGAACAAACATTAAATGCCTTTATTGACTCTGTTGAATTAAACGATGGCGTGGATAGCGCCTTAATTAGTTTGGATAAATTGGCATGTTCTGATTTTACGGCGTTAAGACTGTCATCGCTTAACTTACTTATCGATTATAACGCGGTGGAGTTTAATTCGAAAAAAGTCGAAGATAAACAATGTTTAAAATCGTTTGTACACCACAATAATTGGTTTGATGGCTTTTGTGAAAATCAAAGACTACACCCTTATTTAGCTCAACCCTTTTATACGTTTAACGATGTATTTAAACAGCTGTATTCAAGCGCTAAAGCACTGTTGTTTGCTGGCTTTAAGTTAGTCGAATACATCGGAACTTTATTGTTTGATTTGGCTAATATTTGTGTGAGAGGGATGGCTATTGCATTAGTGGCACTTAGTTTCTCAGCCGTCATCTCTTTGATAGTATCGTCACTGTCCCCCTTTGGTTTTGAGGCAACGTTCGATCTTTTTTTTCAAGTGCCTCTTCTATTAATTCATGGGCTAGCTCAAATTTCGTTAAATGATTCATCAGATAATATTTTTATTAAATCACTTATTAATATTCAGAAAATGCTTTCATGGATTATGCCTATGCGAATACATACAAAGCTTCTTAACACGATTGTAGGCGTTGTTGAATTACTTAAGATTGAATTTAATTTGTTAGGGCTTGCGATAACGCCATTGTTTGTACGAACCTACGCAAGTATTAATGTGGCTACGTTGTCTGCTCATGAAAAAATTGAAAGCATTATTAGTCAATTAAAACAAAGACAAACAAGTTCAGCAGACAGTAAAGCAGACATGCTCAATTCGTTATGGCAATGTATCCAATGTGACAAAACGTATTTAAGCGGCGCGATTACCTTACCTCAATCGATTGAAAAAGACTATGAATTCATGTATCAAGGTGAATCAATAATTAAGTCTTTTTCTGATGTATCAAAATGTCATCGGATAGATAATGATACCTTTCAATTAGAAGCCACATCCAGACAATGGTGCGGTTTATTTCACACTAAAACCAGCAGTGAATCTGCTTTATTGCGTGTTTTGGAAGAGGAAACCATTGAAAGCCCTAATGCTTTTGCTATGGAAATATAACCGTATGGATAATGAAAAAGAGGAAGGATTGTTCCAAAAAGAAATGATGGGTGTTAGCCCATTACCTAAAAAGCATGAGAAAAAAGTTCATCATTCAGTGCTTGCTTCACGACAAAAAAGAATCATTTCGATGCCTCGAGCGCAAAATCAGTCAGATGTTTATGTCGAGCCTCTTACTGTGACACCGATTGATTCAGAACAATGTTTAAGCCATCAAAGCAATGGCACTTCGCAAGGTCAATTTAATAAACTACGCCAAGGAAAAATTCCTTTTCAAGCGCGGCTTGATCTTCATCAAAGCACGTGTGCACAAGCAAAAAAAAGAATTTATGACTTTATTGAAACAAGCAAAGTTAGAAACCTGTCTTGTTGCTTGATCATTCATGGTAAAGGCCAAGGCTTAGTTAAAGGGATCACTGACCGTGTACTCCGAGAACATGAGCAAGTGCTTGCCTTTCATAGCACAAAGCCCAATCACGGAGGCACAGGCGCCTTATATGTTTTAATGAGAGGTGCTTGTAGCCAAACTCCTTGAAAAGGCGGGTTTTAGCCTCCGATATTATCTCCCCACTCAAGGGTTAAAACATTACCCTTACCCGTGATGCTGCTGCTTTTGCGTATTCTTGCCTATCGTGAACATCTAAATAATATCGTTTTTACAAACGGGTGGATTATGCCAAAGTGTTCACGATGATGCAATTTCTCTCTTAACAAAGTGTACGACAACAACCCCTAATTAATAGGTTGAAGTACATGAGCGAGTGCCAGCGCTAAAGGCTGAACGAGGGCTAAATCGTGATTGAGTTTGTTGCCGTAAGTCTTCTTCAGGTAGCTCATCTAACATTGATTGAGCGATTGATTTAAAGCTTGTACGGGTAGTTTCAAAATTTACATCAGAGAAAAAAGTATCGACTAACGGCGAGCTTGAGCGTTTTGATTCTGTGTAATAAGCTTTATAGGTTGGCGATTGAGATAGGCGTACAAATTCGGGCGGTAATTCACACCAGTTAATGGCATATTGACTGGTTTCAGTAGAAACCAATAGAGCTTCTTCAAGCAACCATTCATGTAAGCGAGGGTTCTCTGAGGACACGCGTGAATATTCTAATGAAAAAATTGAGCAGCTAAAGTTATCTTTTTGAACGCGCGATGTGGTTTGAGTCTTTGTTAATTTGGGTGACAGTAATATCTCTGGAATATTATAATCATGCTGTGTGACGTAAATTAAGTGATCAATATGGGGCGAATACTTAATAAATTCACGTAATACTAATTCTTTTGTCCCACGTCAATTAACTTTACCGGTTGACGACAATTAAGACTGCCGATCTG
>CAWVYD010000050.1:0-10864 GCA_963934185.1 uncultured Legionellaceae bacterium
GTTTTTTAATTTGATTTTATTGGTAGCGGTATTGTCATTGATAGATGCAACGCTAACCTTGCCAGGCATTGCTGGGATTGTGTTAACGATTGGTATGGCGGTAGATGCAAACGTATTGATTTATGAACGAATACGGGAAGAGCTGCGGCGAGGGCTTAATCCCCAAGCTGCTATTTATGCCGGTTATGAACGCGCGTTTTCAACCATTATTGATGCGAATGTGACAACGTTAATTGTTGCCATCGTTTTATTTTCTGTTGGTACCGGCGCGGTCAAAGGCTTTGCCGTAACGCTTACCATTGGTTTAATAACATCAATGATAACCAGCATTACGTACACACGGGCCATGGTAAATTTAATGTATGGTGGTCGTCGTCTTAAACAGTTATCCATTGGCATTAAGGTGTAGGCATGGAAATTTTTAATCCTGATTCAAAAATTGATTTTATGGGCCTAAGCAAATGGGCGGCGGTTTTTTCTGGCTTGGTATTTGCTGTATCGATTTGGGCGTTGTCGTATTATGGCTTAGCGCTTGGGCTTGATTTTACTGGGGGCACGCAAATTGAAGTGTCCTACAAGCAGAGTGTTGATCTTAATACGGTTCGCTCTCAATTGAGCGCTGCAGGCTTTAATGATGGGCAGAGTAAAGTCATTAGTTACGGTTCTTCACGCGATGTTTTGATAAGTCTTGCGCCACAAGCGGGTGTTGAACAGTCTGCGATGGTACAACAAGTTATGAAGCAATTACCCGGGGCAGAGCAAAAACGTGTTGATGTTGTTGGTCCTCAAGTAGGTAAAGAGCTTGCCGGTAAAGGAGCGCTTGCGATTTTGGTCTCGATGATTGTGACGATGATGTACATTGCCATGCGTTTTGAATATCGCTTTGCGGTAAGCGCCATCATTGCTTTGGTGCACGACCCTTTGCTTATTTTAGGTGTGTTTGCTTTTTATGGTATTGAGTTTGATTTAAAAGCGTTGGCGGCATTATTGGCGGTGATTGGTTACTCATTGAATGACACGATTGTGGTGTTTGATAGGGTGCGGGAAAACTTTAAAAAATTGCGACGTTTAAACCCAACGGAAGTTATGAATATATCGATTAACCAGACGTTATCACGCACCATTATGACGTCTGCCTTAACGTTATTTGTGGTCATAGCCTTATTTGTCTATGGGGGTGAAACCATTCATGGTTTCGCATTGGCATTAATGATAGGCATTATTATTGGTACTTATTCTTCCATTTACGTTGCGGGTGCGTTAGCAGTATTAATGGGCTTAAATCGCAATGATTTTATTGCTCGTAAGCGTGCTGTTGATAATACACCTTAGAAACACCCTGCTTTAGGCACGTGCTTGATATACCCGCCATTTATGACCGCGCGCAGTATATATGGTTATGAGGTATGTTTTTTTAATAGAATTTCTTGGCTGGATTGCCGGCCATGGTGGCAATAGTCACCATCGCTTTTGTTCATTATCCAGCATAAGATCGAGTGTTTCTTATTTTAGATGCTGTTTCAATTCTGAGTTGGTTATAGGAAAGCAGGTTTCGACTCGATGATAGAGATTATGTTCCATAAGATCGGAACTTGCGCAATACAGTTCATCTTCGCCATTATTTAAAAAATAAAATATACGCGAATGTTCCAAAAATCTATCGACAACTGAAATCACTTCAATGTTTTCTGATATGCCTGGGATCCCTGCTTTTAATCGGCAAAGGGTTTGAATGATGAGTTTTATTTTTAAGCCAGCATCACGAATTTCAAAAAATTCATCAAGATTTATGCTGCATAAAAAAAGAAAGCGAAGTTGTTCAAGTAACGGTACGCTTTTATCGGTTGATTGATAAAGAACATGCCGGTTGAAATTAAGGGCGCTAAGTTCTCTGTTTAGAAAATTTTCACTCTTATTTGTTTTTTTTTTGCATCAATACACCTATAAGTTGAGTAATGGGCGCTTATAACCTCTAATTACTCAGGGCGTGCTGACAATCCGTTTCGAAGCGCCTGAGTTAACCGGCCTTTATCCTATTTGTTAAAAAACCATTTAAAATACTCAAAAGGACGCTGTCATTCCTGCGCTTTAAAATGCTTTTTAAGTAAACATCACCAAATCCAGTAAACTCCTTCACTACAAAACGAATTATCAGTACGCCCTTGGCTGAAAAAAAATATGTCCCTAAGGTTAGGTATCGTTGCTCAGTGCTTGATCCTCAATATGTTAGACGTGCTTTGATGTTGGAATCACCTTGATGATTTATGCCTGTGCAACGTAATAGATTGTTATTCGTTTAAACCTGGAAGGTATAATTTTCCCTATTTACATGCCTTTGTAGTTAGGCCCGCCACCTCCTTCAGGTGGGATCCAGGTGATGTTTTGGTAAGGATCTTTAATGTCACAGGTTTTGCAGTGAATGCAATTTTGCGCATTGATTTGTAACGCTGGTTTATTATCAACGTCAACTATCTCATAGACGCCAGCCGGGCAATAACGGCTTTCAGGCGAGCCAAATTCATTTAAATTAATGTCAATGGCAATGTGTTCATTGGCTAGTCGTAAATGAGCGGGTTGATTTTCTTCATGATAAGTGCCGGCTAAAAATACGGAAGAGGCTATATCGAAGGTGAGTTTATTATCTGGTGCGTCATAGTTAAGTTTGACCATGTTGCTAGCATTTTTGAGTGTAAGGTGATCAAAATCATGTTTAAAGGTCCACGGTGCTTTGCCTCTGAGAAGGTATTGATCAATGGCGCTGTAAATAAGACCTGGTAATAATCCTTTTTGGAATGCAGGGCGAACGTTACGTACTAGGTGTAATTCTTTTTTAATCCAAGATGAGTGAATTTGAGTGTCATAATTGCTAAGCTCTTGGGGCTGCTCATTATTTTTCGATAGAGCCGCTGCAAGGGTTTGCGCTGCAATAATGCCGGACTTCATGGCGGTATGGCTGCCTTTAATCTTAGCCACGTTTAAAAATCCTGCTGCATCCCCGATTAATAAGCCACCAGGAAAGCTGAGTTTAGGAATGGATTGCGTGCCGCCCTCCGATAATGCTTTAGCGCCATAACTAAGACGTTCGCCACCGTCAAGGAGCGTGCGTATGCTTGGATGGGTTTTAAATCGTTGAAATTCGTCAAAGGGGCTAAGCCAAGGATTTTTATAATCTAAACCAATGACAAAACCAATGGCCAGTTTATTATCTGTCATGTGATAAATAAATGAGCCGCCATAAGTTTGGCTATCTAATGGCCAACCGATGCTATGGCTAACGGTACCTGGTGTGCTTTTTGTTACACGCCAAATTTCCTTAAAGCCTAAGCCATACGTTTGCGGACAAGCCTCTTTTTGTAAATTAAACCGCTCCATAAGTTGCTTTGTTAAAGAACCTCGGCAGCCTTCAGCAAAAAGAGTTTGTTTTGCGTAAAGCGCCATACCTGCTTGATAATTGGCTGTTTTAACGCCTTTTTTGTCAATGCCCATGTCGCCTGTGGCCACGCCAATCACTTGATTTTCGTTGCTGTAGAGAAGTTTTGTTCCAGCAAACCCAGGATAGATCTCAACCCCCATGTCTTCAGCAATTTCTCCTAGTCGTTTGCATACATCACTTAAACTAACAATGTAGTTGTTATGGTTTTTCATACTGCTGGGTACGGGCAGGGAAAGTTGTTTTTTTTTTGTTAAAAAGAGAAAGTGATCCTTGGTTACTTTTTGGTGGATGGGTAAATTAAGCTCTTTCCAGTTGGGAAGTAATTCATCTAACGCACGGGTTTCTAATACTGCGCCAGATAAAACATGTGAACCAATTTCAGCGCCTTTTTCAATAAGGCAGACGGATAAGCTTTTGGATAATTGTTTTAATTTTATGGCTGCACTTAATCCTGCAGGACCACCACCAACAATTAATACATCGTAATTCATTGATTCTCTTTCCACGCATCCATTTCCTTGTCATTTAATATAAGTATCCATTTTCTTATGTGACAAGAAAAATTTCAAGTAGGGCGCAGGGTTAAATTAATGCTGTTATTGAGACATTACTATTGCCGTGGGGAATAAGAGAGGGGGCAGATGACTTATTCTCCTTCTCTACAGAAATAAAATTGAACCATTTAAAGTCGTATTCTTGTTTTTTTGGAGAGTTGTCTAGAGAAGAACGTTTTTTTTGAAATTCATTTTGTGGATTATCAGTAAACAATGCTTCTATTAAGAATTTAGAGCTATCAGGTTCAACTTCTTGTGAGGGGGCGGCAGCGAGGTTGCTATTAAGTGATTCAGTTTCAATGTCAGCAGGGGTTGTTTTGGTCCAGAAATGATAGTTTTGAGAAAAATTGACAGTTTCTTTGCCAATGGAGCCGAGCACCGCGCCAATTTCAGCCAGTTGAGCGATGATGAAAATACCGAGAGCAGCAGCAGGGAAGGTGGCAGCTAAGCTTAAAGAAAAGGCTTTCAATAGCATGCTAGTAAAGGTAATAATTGCGGCATAAAACATCATGCGGGCATTATCAAGACGACGTGGCTCTACGTCGATACCGGATGTTTGCTCATCAGCCAGTGTTTTGTAATTGGTGAACCAGGCGAGTATAGTGACGCCTTCAAAATACATACCGAGTATTAAACTTAATGCTGGGGTTAATGCTGGGCTAAAGAGTGTTGGCAAAGCTAAGGAAATGATGCCTAAAGTAATAAGTGAGCCGTAGCCAACAAAGGCAATGGTTTTTTCTAGGGGTGAGTTATTTGTGTTGGTGCCAAACGATAAAGAATCGAGCGTATGGGCAGCAAAGTTAAGTATGGTGTTCAAAAAAGGGATGGATTGAAAAAAAGCCAGAAAAAATTTGGTAAATAGAGCGCTAAATGAAATAAGATAAGTCATTAATCGTCTAAAAAAATTAAAATGTGTACGTAAGCTGATAAAAAAAGCATCTAGCGTATAAATACGTTCTTTTATTGGTTCTTCAATCATTTATGAGTGCTCTTATCTGATTTCTTCTACGACCATTGTTAGTTTTAAGGTGTTTTTTCGTAAAGAAATATTACAAATCCATTTCATAAAGTAGAGTTAAATTATACCGATTTTTTATAAAAAAGCAAGTATGTAGAAAATAAAATCACATTTCAATGATTAAACGACAAATTGTAACAGTTTGGGAGAAATATAAATGAATGGTATTGTTATTCCATATTCAGGTTCATTACTTGCTGGGGTAGATGAAGTTGGCAGAGGGCCGTTGTTTGGCCCTGTTGTGGCGGCGGCGGTGATTTTGGATCCAAGACGCCCAATAGAAGGCTTAAAAGATTCAAAAAAATTATCCGAAAAAAAACGTGAGGCGCTTTATGAATTAATTCACTTAAATGCAATGGCTTATGGTATTGGCCGAGCAGAAGCCCATGAAATTGATGAAATTAACATTCTTCAAGCAAGTTTATTGGCGATGAAGCGTGCCGTGTTGGCATTGTCTATCACGCCAGAGTTTATTGCCATTGATGGTAATTATTGTTTGGATTTATCCTTGCCGATGCAAGCCATTGTCAAGGGCGATGATTTGGTGCCAGCAATTAGTGCAGCGAGTATTCTTGCCAAAGTGACGCGTGATCGAGAAATTATAGCCTTTGATAAAATTTATCCTCAATATGGCTTAGCATCGCACAAAGGTTACCCAACCAAAGCGCATTTAGAAGCGATTGCTGAACATGGCGTAACGGCTGATTATCGTAAAAGTTTCAAACCGGTTGCACGGGTGTTAGGCAGTCTTGTTTAAACAATGAGAAAAATTATTCATGTCGACATGGATTGTTTTTATGCGGCCGTTGAAATGCGCGATGATCCCAGCTTGCGTAATGTGCCGCTTGCCATTGGCGGTAACGTAGGCCGTCGCGGCATATTATGTACGTGTAATTATATTGCTCGGCAATATGGTATCCGCTCCGCAATGCCAGCGTTTATTGCAAAACAAAAATGCCCTGAGCTTATTATCTTACCGCCTGTGTTTGAAAAATATCGGCAAGCATCTAATCTTATTCGAGAAATCTTTTTACGTTACACCGCGATTATTGAACCATTATCTTTAGATGAAGCGTTTTTAGACGTTAGCGACGTTACGCAATATCGCGGCAGCGCAACCTTAATTGCACAAGCCATTTGTTACGATATTTATCATGAGCTGGATTTAACGGCATCTGCAGGGGTGGCAAATAATAAACTAATTGCCAAAATAGCCAGTGATGAAAATAAACCCAATGGCATATGCGTGGTTTGCCCTAATGAGGTGGAAACCTTTATTTTTCGTTTGCCGGTAAAAAAACTCTTTGGTGTTGGGCCTAAGCTTCAAGAAAAGTTAGCGATAAAAAGCATTAAAACCTGTGGCGACTTACAAGCAGAGTCTTTGCCCGCGCTTATTTCTGGTTTTGGTAAAATGGGCGTTCGTTTGTATCAAAACTGTCGCGGGCAAGATGATAGACCGGTTATTAAAGCAAGAAAACGTAAGTCTATTAGTGTCGAGTCGACCCTTGCTAAGGACTTAAATGATTTAAGTCCATTATTGAGTGCGTCACAGACATTATTGAAACGTTTATTGCATCGCTGGCAATTAGCGGGGCAGCCTAAGTTTAATAAGTTATTTGTGAAGCTAAAGTCTGCAGAATTTAAGCTTCATACCAAAGAGCAGGTTATTCACCAAATTAGTTTAGAAACGGAATTGTTTTCTTTGATGTTAACGTCGTTATATGAGGAATATCCTGGCCCAGTACGTTTAATTGGCCTTGGCATGCGTTTGGAGCATGAGTTAATCATCGGCCAATTAGCGTTAGATTTAGAGTTTGATGAAACGACCAGCCTGTGATGTTTGCTTTTGACGCAAATAATAATGAAGCCTATCGTTAACGATTATTGTTTGTTTATATTTTAATCGCATCATCGCTGTGCTAATATACCTCACATTGTTCCCTTGTAGGCTTTCTGCTGTGTTTGAAAGTGAAGAAATTAAGCGGGTTGTGTTTGGCTTTAATGAATTAACGGGTAATGTGTTTGAAAGTGTTGCTTTTAAATTTATTGACGCATTAGAGAAAAAGGTCACTAAACGTAAAAGAGATTTTATCTCTGCGATGGGTGAGGCTGAATTGTCTGAAAGTATTTTAAGGTCACTAATAAACTTTGAAGCTAATAACTTATTATTAGATACTCCACAGTATCAAACGTATTTAAATGCGTTAGATGTAACGCTAAGACAGACCTTAGAGCATGCACTATCAGTGCTGTTTAGTAGTTGTGAAAAACTTATAACATTAAGAAATGTAAACAGTACGCAAGGCGGGGCAGAGTTTCAATCGGAATTAATTCCTGAGCACCACGGAGAGTTCGCATATGCTCTTTTACAGCTGTTAAACAACCATTCACTTAAAATAGACTCGCAACAAGACAGTAACGGTTTATCACAATCTCCCATGTTTTGTTCAGTCAAAAATATAGCAATGACAATCAATAAGCTCCATTTTTTGACAGATCAAGGCAATAAACCCATACGTGCCTGGCGACAAACGCCCGAAACAGGCAGTGATTATGCGTTGCCACAACGTCTGTCACAATTTAGACATCACTTGGATACTAAAATTTCTACGGTAAATATGAATTATTTAGAGCTAATTGATGAGAATGTGCCTGCTAGTGAAAAGATTATGACCATCGCTGTGTGGAATCGAAATTCTAACCGTGATCCAAATCGTTGCACCAACTCGGGTTTCATCAAACAAACGCTAGAACAATTTAAATCAAGTTTTTCTGGCATAAAACTTAAGTTACTCATTTTAGGCGATACGGGTGGTTTGAACGGCCTAAAAGATTATGCGGATAATGATGATGCGCTATGCTGGGTGGATCGTCGTATGCAGCATATGGAAAAAATCGATAAAGTAACCGATAAGAAAACAGGTAAAACAACGGCTACAGTAACGGCCTTAGATAAAGAGCAACAGTTGTATGTGTTAAGAGCAATCATGAAGTATTATTCGCCATCACTCGTTATTGGGGCGAGATCTGGTTTAGTTGCCTTGTGTGAAATGGTCGGTTGCCCAGGCATTCAAATTGATAAAGCGTCAATGCCTTTTTACGGCGTTAAGAAGAAAGTAAAAACTCGAAGTGAGAATAAAAAGGTCAATAAGGCATGCGCTAATTTTGAGCTAACTAATGTTGCAGAGCATAATAAGCTTGTGCGCGATACGAAAGACGCAAGACTGATAAAAGTATTTGGTCGCTGTGTGGATGATGGAATGGGACCAAGCATGGTTTTAGTTACGAACCAACCCGATTCAAACATGGATACGCTAGCCATTGGAGACAGTGCTAAGCTATTAAAGCTAACGTTATTAGCCATGACGGCTGAGATGTCAATGTTTAAAAAGCTTATGTTGGAGCACTTGGCTGCACATTTGGAAGGGGAACCAACCGCGCTTGCTTCCTTACAATACTTCGCAGAGCTGTATGAAATTAAAAAAAACGCCCCAAAGACCGTATTAAAACAAGGTAATTTACCCCATTTGAACGATGATCATGAAGATGAGCAATCAAAAGATGATAAGGATGATGCGGATAGTCATTCGCACAATCCTAGAGGAAATAACATGAAAGCAACCGCGACTCACTCTAAAAAATCTAGTTCAGGCAATGATTTAAGCAAATCAAGCACAGACTCTTCTTCAAAAAACTGCGGTGGTGCGGTTAATGCGGAATTATTCTTTTCTGATTTACTTCGCGACGAAGCGCAGAAAAAAACAGAATTTTTAGCATTGAGTTTTTCTCAGCAGTTTGATCTTTGTGCGCATTGTGTTTCTGAATTAGATTTTGAGGTGATGGAGTGTTTGTTTAATCGGTTGATACCAGCAAATAAATTGAATGATTTTTTACGTCATGATAATTTTATTTTGTTTGAGCACGGGTTATCTGATTCTTGTGAATTTTATTTTCTTCTAGAACAGTTGGGGGCAGAGACTCAGAACTTTTTAACTTACAATGATTCTTATTATTTAAAGTTAATGCTGCAACTTGATTCAAAAGAAGAAGCGCTAGCGATGATTCACGGCGTTATTAAAGGTGTTGATAAGTCTGTTTGGTCTCATACCTTATGTCATAATTCTGGTTATCTAATGAGAGTAATGACTGAAAATATCGACGCTAGTTATGCTTGGCAACACTATCATAGGTTTATAGCTGCTGATGTTAAGAAACAGGCATTAATGGCGGATAATTTCATGGTGTTACGAATGGCCTCTCGGTTAACTAATGCCAGTAAATTGTTAAGTAATATGGCGCTTATATTGGGCTCTGAGAGTTTTGTTCTTGGTATTAATGCTTACGGTGGTGACGTTGTTTATCAAGCTTTATTAAATGAAAATCAAGCATTGTTTAACCTGTATTACCTGTATTTAACCGAAGACTCTTTAAGTTCGTTGGCGTATCGAGTGGCGCATGAGGCTAATGAAAAACAAACACTTTTAGTCAGTTATCAAAAAATATTTTTGGGTTTGCGAAAGGATCATGACGTTTTAATCGCATTGGCTAAAAAAATTCCGATAGATGAACGTATTACTTCTAAGCCAATACCGACAATAGACGTAATACCTCGCGTTGACAGAACAAGATCCAGTAAAGAGTGTTTGTCATTGTTTGATGGTGATAAGTTGCAGGCTTTAAAAAATCGTAAGGACAAAAATAAAAAAGATGGTTTGGCTGCTTTGAAAAAATTGCCTTCTATGTCTTTAGAATTGAAACCAAATTATATAAAAGCTGAGCAGCAATTAACTGAAATCAATCAATTAGGCAGTGGTACTTCGACTCGAAAAAAGATAGATAAATTCGAAAAAGTACTTTATATGTATCAATCCATTTTCCCTGGGAAAACCTTAGATGCTGTTGTTATTGGACGTTTAAAAAAGGATTTTCCACTCGGCGCGGACGCATGTGAAAGATGGGGAGGCGTTGGCCAGGTCTATCAATCATTATTAACGGTCGGTCAATTGCATCAAGGCGTTCGTTCTGATTTGTTATTAACAAATAAAAAAAATGGTCGCACTGATCACATTTTAAAATTAGTTGATCGTTCGCAAATTGGTAAGAACATTAAATTACCAGGAAATTTTAAAAAAATAAACCGCGACTATATTTTGGATAGGTACCACACCATTTATAATAAAGTGTTACGAAAGGAATTAAAAAGTAATCCTGTTTATGCTTTTTTTGCAACTCGATTTAAAACGTTTACCTTGAGTATTTCGATGAGTTTAGAAAAGATATCATCGGATATTTTATTTGTATCATTAATGGCTATCACGAATGAAATGGTTAATCTTGATAAAGCTGCATTTGGTTTAAATGCGTTATCAAGGCAAGAAAGACATTACTTATGGGCGCAGGTAGATGATGAATTAAATCAACAAGAAGGAAAAGACACTACACGAAACAACTTTGCCGGTAATACAAGGTTATTAACTATTCCGGATAGTCAATCAAGTCAATTGGACAATGATGAGACCCTCGAGCATAAGACGAAATCATCTTCGCAAAAGATGGCAGCTGCTTTGAATGGAAATTGTTTCTTCGCTCAAGATAAAAAGGCGGATTTACCACTTCAACAAAAAGCCAGTTCGTTAGTTGATTTAGGCGCTGCGTACGGAGTCAGCATTTAAACGATTTAAAATCGGAAGGTTATTATTGCCCCATTACTAGGGCGTGTTGACAATTCGTTCTGGAGTGAAGGAGTAGGCTGGTTTTAGTGATATCTGTTTAAAAAAGCATTTAAACACGCAAGAATGGCTACGCCCTTTTGAGTATTTTAAATGTTTTTTTAAACAGATAGGACAAATTCCAGTTGGC
>CAWVYD010000051.1:0-10541 GCA_963934185.1 uncultured Legionellaceae bacterium
AGTTTATTATTTAAATCAACACCCGATGAAGTTCGTTTAATTATGGTAGATCCTAAAATGCTTGAATTGTCGGTATATGATGGGATCCCGCACTTATTAACGCCGGTCGTAACAGACATGAAGGATGCCGCTCGTGCGCTTCGATGGTGTGTCATGGAAATGGAACGTAGGTACCGATTAATGTCTGCCCTAGGGGTTAGAAACCTTGAGGGTTTTAATACGAAAGTAAAAGAGGCTGCAAAACGAGGTGAGCCGATTAAAGACCCTTTATGGCAAGGGCTTGAAGTTCACAATGCGCCGGAACTTGTAAGCTTACCAAGCATTGTTGTTGTGATTGATGAACTTGCAGACATGATGATGGTTGTAGGTAAAAAAGTAGAACAGTTGATTGCTCGTATTGCTCAAAAGGCGAGAGCGGCAGGCATTCATTTAATTTTAGCGACGCAACGACCTTCGGTAGATGTATTAACGGGGTTAATTAAATCCAATATTCCAACGCGTATTGCTTTTCAAGTCTCATCAAAAATTGATTCGCGAACCATTTTAGATCAAGGCGGCGCCGATCAGTTGTTGGGGCATGGTGACATGTTATATTTAGCGCCTGGTTCTGGTGCACCGATACGAGTACATGGCGCATTTGTTGATGATAATGAAGTACATCGTATTGCCAGCGCTTGGCGTGAGCTAGGTGAGCCTGACTACATTGATGATATTACTAATGCACCATCAGAGGGTGCTGATGATTTTAATATTGATGGTAATGCTGATGGAAAAGAAGAAGTGGATGCATTGTATGATGAAGCGATTGAATTTATCACTCAAGCGCGAAAGGCAAGCATTTCATCCATTCAACGCCGTTTTAAAATTGGTTATAATCGCGCTGCTCGACTGGTAGAAGAAATGGAACGAACGGGAGTGGTTGGACCAATGGAAGGGGGGAGCCGAGAAGTATTAGCACCTGCACCACCACCTCGTCAGGTGGATGTATGAAAAAAAAACTTACATATTTAGTTGTTTTTTTGTGTGCATCTATGACACATGCTTCAATAAAATCAATCGCTGCAGTGGATGATTTAATGGCACGTTTAAATTCGATGAGTAGCATGAGCGCAACGTTCAAGCAGGAGGTAATGGAAGGCCGACGTGTTATCCAAGCAAGTACAGGGCGTTTATTTTTGCAAAGGTTGGATAAATTTAGGTGGCAATCAAACTCACCTACCAGCCAATTAATTGTATCGAATGGTCATACTTTATGGGTTTATGATAAAGATTTAGAACAAGTAACGATGACAACGCTAGATAAAAAAAATCAAAGCACTCCGATTTTATTACTGAATGGTTATGAGCAATCACTAAAAGATGGCTATGACGTAAGTATCAAAAAATTCAATAGCCAGTCCGTGTTTCATTTGATTCCTAAAAACCCAGAAAAAAATGCTTATTTATGGATTGATTTAACGTATCAAAAAAATAAATTAAAGCGATTAACAGTTGAAGATAAATTAGGGCAGATCACGCGACTAATGTTGTTTAATGCGTCACTTAATCTAAAATTAGAACCAACATTATTTACCTTTACTCCGCCTGAAGGGGTTGATATTGTTCAGTAATTAGCAGGTCAATAATAGGTTTAACTATTTTTGCCCCGTTACTTAATACTGTCTTTTATTTACCCGTTATTTAAGGGTGTAGGAGTTAAGATGGCAGATAAGTTAGGAAATATAATTGCATTGAAACGCGTCGAAAAGGTGTTCTTAACGGCAGAAAAAGCCCGTGAAACGATTATTAAACGTGAGGATGCACTAGCAAACTTACTAGGTTTATGCCAATCAAAACAGTTAGAATTATTAACTGAGCAAGAAGCGCTTTACAAAAAAATTGAAAAAGAAAATGAATCGATTTCTTTACTTAATGAAAGAAGTGATCAACTTACTTTGGATCAACTAGTCTTGAATAAGGCGGAAAAAATATTTTTGGCTAAAGAAGCTGAGCAGTCAAAAATTATTAACGATTTAAAGAAAATAAAGCAATGGCTTTGTGACGATGAAGATTATTTTGGCCTGGATGATGAGTTTACAGGCAACAATTGGTACCTTCCTTGTGATTTTGTTTCTTTTGATCAACTTTCTGATGTAATGGACTGGCATTTAACTGATAGTAAGGAGTGGTTGGTTCTTTATGATGAAAGTGAAAAATATCATAAAAACATAAATGGGAGTATACAAAGCTTCCCTTTTGGTCTGTTCCAGTTTTACGTGTCTGATTTATATAAAAATTCGCCTAGAAAACGTTTACTAGACGCTGTTAAAGAACGCCTAGGATCGTTTAATAAAATGGATAGTAGTAAAACGAATACGATGCTTGAAAGTATGAATGAGACGGTGATGATGGGTAAAGAAGCGCTAAATGTGCATGAGATCCGAATTCATGACATTAATGGGGCTTTGGAGCGCATAGCACTTAAATTAGTCACACAAAAAATATTTCAAGATAAAACTCAAGAAGAACGTCTTACTCTTGCTAATGAACGCGAGTTTTCTGATGTTTGCTTATCCTTTCGTTTTATTCTTCCGCTGTACATTGAATGGGTTGAGCTGTCAGAATTAACGCCAAAGATGCTTGTAAATTCGTTAGTAAGCCAAGCTTATCAACAAATAATGGATTACCAAGAACAATTAAAAGCGTTCACATTAAAATTAACGATTAGTTTAAAAGAAAATAATTTTTATGAAAAAAAAATATCGCTAAATACAGATGTTTTTAATACGTTAATCGCTAATAGTGATAATGAATCTTTTCAACAATCATCAAATTTAGCAGAGGAATTAATTAGCAAACATAATACTTTAATTGAACTGTATGAATCGTTGCATGATGACTATTTTTCTCGCCTTCAAACAGAGGTCAACGCTAAAAAAGTTCAATTAGATGCAAAACAGATGGCACGCAAGCAAGAAATTGATGAGAGTAAAGTTAATCTTCATAATTATTTAGGGGGGGAAGATACTCCTGGCGATCTTAACAATTATTTAGCGCAAAGAAATGCTACTTATTGGTGGAGAGATTATTTTTCGTCTATTTTAGCTGTGTTTTTTCACTGTCCTTTTGGTTATGTCACCGAAAAAGAAAAACGTAGCCAATTTATTAATGAGGAATTACGGCCGACGCTTGAATGCTATGAAGTAAGTAGGAACAACGATGATTTATCGAAATTATTATGTTCATCTCACGTTATGTTTTTTAAATCAAGAACACGAAAAGACCATTCTTATTGCCTTACGCTTGATTACATGCTTGATAAAATGCGTAAAGAATTATTAACGGAAGAACAAGTGGCTACCTGCGCTAAGAATGAAGAACCACTGAAACAAAATAATTTTTTAATAGGACAATTTTAGATGACATTAACAGAGCCGTTAGCCTCCCGATTGAGGCCGAGGCAACTCGATGATTTTTTAGGCCAGACACATTTATTGGTAGAAGGATTACCTTTGTATGATGCTTTACAGCATGGTACCTTACATTCAATGATTTTATGGGGCCCGCCTGGTACGGGAAAAACAACATTGGCAAAATTACTGGCCAATGCAGCAGATGCGGAATTAGAAGAGCTTTCAGCGGTACTGTGCGGCGTAAAAGACATTCGAGCAGCGATAGAGCGAGCAAAACAGTATAAAGAACGGGGCAGAGCAACCATTTTATTTGTCGATGAAGTTCACCGATTTAATAAGTCTCAGCAAGATGCCTTTTTACCCTTTGTTGAAAACGGCTTAATTACTTTTATTGGGGCAACGACAGAAAATCCTTCTTTTGAATTAAACAATGCCTTGTTATCTCGCGCGGCAGTTTATGTATTAAAACCACTTGAACAAGAGACATTGCTTTGTCTTATTAATAAAGCATTGGCTGATGTTAGTGTTTCTATCGATTCGCCAGAGCTTATTGCTCAAAGTTGTCATGGTGATGCGCGTAAATGCTTAAATCTTCTTGAACTGGCAATCTCACAAGCGAACGTGAAAGGCTGTAAGCATATTGATGAGATAATACTTAAACAAGTGCTGGCTAGTGATTATTGCCCCTTTGATAAAGGTGGTGATATTTTTTACGATCAAATTTCAGCACTTCATAAATCCATTCGTGGTTCTGCGCCGGATGCCTCTTTATTTTGGTGTTTATCTATGCTAAAAAGTGGTTGTTCACCAAAATACGTCTTAAGACGATTACTTCGAATTGCTTCAGAAGACATTGGTAATGCTGATCCTCGCGCTTTACCTACGGTGCTTAATGCCTGGGATAGTTTTGAACGTTTGGGGATGCCTGAAGGTGAGCTAATGATTGCACAAGCTGTTTTATACCTTGCTAGCGCACCAAAAAGTAATGCAGTTTACTTGGCGTACAAATCATGTAAACAGGATATAAAATTAAACCAAAGGGCAGAAGTGCCCTTGCATTTACGTAATGCACCTACAAAGTTACTGGCGTCACTAAATCATGGGCGGGATTATCAATATCCTCATGATCAACCTCATGCTTATGTTGCCAATGAGAATTATTTTCCAGAAAACCTAAGTAAGCAGTACTATTTTCCTGTTGAGCGAGGGCTTGAAATCAAAATAAAACAAAAACTAGAATTTTTACAACAATTGAATGGTCATTAATGAGTCTTAAAACACGATCTTATTATTTACAACAATTAGGCTTACCAAATTGGCAACAGCGTTTGTCTTTGGGGGTAATGCCTTATGAAAGCGTGTTGCCTAATAATGCCAAACTTTTATTTGTGCTTCATTTTCCTTGCCGCATTGAGCCTGCGCTGAATGAATTTTTAATAAAAATAGCACAGGCACTGGGCATCGTTACAAAAGACGTTGCTTATGCTTTTTTTAATTTTTCAATCAAAGCTAAAGCCAATTTATCTCCTTTATTACCATTATTATCGAATGCGGAAACATTGGTGCTAGTTTTTGATTTCAATACAATTCAAAGTGACATTAATGCAATGTCCGTTCAGGCCCATGCCTTAACACTACATGAATCCTTTAACTGGCAAAGCCATAGTGGAAAGAAGAAAATAATGAACTGGCTTTTATCGATTGACGTATTGTTATGAGCTTAGGAAAATTTATTAGCTTTAAAGGCGTTACTTTAAGTGAACTTTTAATCACCATGGCCTTATTAAGTGGTTTGATGTTTTTTTTGGTGCCATTAGGAAGTAAATTCATTCATCGAAATGAATTGGACGAGCGAGTTAATGCGCTTAGAAACGGCATAAAATTTTCACAAAACCAAGCATTGCTTAAAGGAAAAACATTGCTTTTATCACCTTTATCAGAAAAAAAAGGTTGGTCTTCAGGCATGCAATTACTGGTTAAAGACACATTATCCACTAGTTCAAAAGATATTATTAGGCAATGGCAGTGGCATAATGGCAAAGGTTTAGAATTGACTTGGCGAGGTTTTAATATAAAAAATGCACTCGTATTTTCAAGTAATCTAAACGCTTCGACTTTAAGTGGTTCTTTTTTGATAAGTCAAAACAAACAATTAAAGCGGAAAATTATTATTAATCGATTAGGGCGTATGCGCATTGAACTCGTCGATTGATATACCAAATTCACTTCTTCCTTGGCTTAAACATACTCAAAGTTTAACGGAAAAAGTGAGTCATTTAGGACACGTTGTCCGCGTATCTATAATATCAGAACAATGGATAGGAGCCTTGTTTCGGCGAGACGTACTCATTTATTGTAATGAGAAGCCTTGTTGGTATGGGCGAACAATAATACCGTTTGATACCTATCAGCTTCGTCATAAGGTTTTTGATGGATTATCAAATACGCCAATAGGCACTGTTTTATATTATGATCCAGCGATCAAATTAAAACGACGGCGTTTTTTTAGATGGGATAAACATTGTTTTGACGCAAAGTTACGGAGTCAGTGTCATCAAAAAAACAAACAATTATTGTGGGCTCGAGCAAGTACTTTTCATGTGGATAAATCTCCGATTTTTTTAATGGAAATGTTTTTACCTGCTATGGAGCAAAAGATTTTGTCTTATGAGTAATCGTTATTTTCAATTAATGCGTCTTGATAAACCCATTGGTGTTTTATTATTGTTATGGCCAACGCTTTGGGCTTTATGGTTAGCTTATGAAGGTTGTCCACCCATGCACGTTCTTATCGTGT
The DNA here is from genome assembly GCA_963934185.1 of uncultured Legionellaceae bacterium. Classification (GTDB taxonomy): domain Bacteria; phylum Pseudomonadota; class Gammaproteobacteria; order Legionellales; family Legionellaceae; genus CAWVYD01. Next base: position 6,190 of record CAWVYD010000051.1, read on the forward strand.
TTGTGCTCGGTACTATTTTTATGCGGTCAGCTGGTTGCATCATTAACGACATTGCAGATAGGCATATAGACGGTAAGGTGAAACGAACCATCAATCGACCGTTAGTGACAGGCGCTGTTAGTTTAACTCAAGCCATCTTTTTATTTATTATCCTATTGTCTTTATCGGCATCCTTATTATTTTTTCTAGACGTATCTTTATTTTTCTGGGCCTTGATAGGGGCTTTATTTGCCATTGTATATCCTTTTTGCAAACGTTTTTTAGCCACACCTCAGCTTATATTAGGCTTTGCCTTTTCTTGGGGGATCCCGCTAGCATTTTTGAATGCGAAACAATTGATACATACTGATGTTTTATTATTGATGCTAATTAATGGCTTATGGATTATTTGTTATGATACGTATTATGCGATGATTGATAAAGATGATGATCTTTTAATTGGTGTGAAATCAACGGCGATTTTTTTTGGTAAGTGGGATCGTGTTATCATTATATTTTTGCAAACAATCATTGCTGCCTTGTGGTTGTCGATTGCCTACTCCTACTCTTTGACGCATATTTTTTACTTGTTTTATGTCTGCGCCCAGCTTTTATTTGTTTATCAAGCTTGGCTAGCAAAGCAAAAAACACGCAGTCATTATTTTAAAGCATTTTTAAATAATCATTGGTATGGCATAATAATGTTTTTAGGAATAGTGGCAGGGCAGTAATAATTTTCGTATCAATATAAAGGTGAGTCATTCCCCTACCTTCCTATCATTTTATGCCCGCGCGAAGCATCGCTAGGGTTACCAACCTCTTTATTTCAGTTTAAAGGTAAGGAGACTATTTACATCAGAGATACTCGTAAGATTAGATTTTCGATGCATGTATCAAGCGGTATTTTTTACTCGTTACATTTAAATGGGACAGCACGAATTGTTTACGAAACGTTTAGCCATCATTTTAAGTACCTTTTCTTTTTTCCTTTTAATGGCTGGTTTATTTTATTTGGCTGTTTCCTTTAAAATGAAGATTGATTTCAGTAGTTTTTATTCATCAATTTGTGCGCTTAATTTGAATCTGTCTCCATATATGGCTAGGCCACTTGATTTTTTAAATACCTCAGTAACTGGTGCAGTCAATTTAAATACTCCCTTTTTTGTGCTGCTTTTTAGCCCTCTTCAAAAGATAAACTATGAGTATGCATTAATCATTTGGCAATTGGGTTCATTTTTTTCGTTAATTATTTCAGCACGATTAATTTTAAAACGTTATGAGTTATATGATGCTCGTTATCTACTGTGTTTCATGTTTAGTTTTCCTGTGATTATGAATGCCTTTATTGGACAAATAGGTGCGTATGTTTTTGTTTGTGTTACGTTAGGGCATCATTATTTTAAAAATAATAAATCAATTATTGCAGGTATATTATGGGGAGGAATAACAGGAATAAAACTGTTCACTGGCTTATTACTTATTTACGCTTTGATTAAAAAAGATTATAAAGCGGTTTTAAGTTTTTCAATTACGTTATTCATCACCTTATTAATCCCATATTATATTTTTGGCATTGATATATATTTGGGATATTTTAACGCATTGAAAAGCATTAACTGGTATGAGCATGCTTGGAATGGTTCATTACTTGGGTTTATTCTAAGAAGTAAAATGTTATTATTTTTAACAAGCGATCCTCAATGCATACGTTATTTAAGTCTTGGAATGCTTGCCGCATTCTCATCCAGCTATGTTTATTTAATGTTCGTTAAAAAAGAAAAATGGCAGCATCAAGCCTTTAATTTAACCCTTATTTACATGCTTTTATTAAATCCTCTCGGGTGGTTTTATTATTTTTTATTATTATTACATCCGTTAGCAACACTAGCATCCACTGAGCGTAACTTTTCATTTTTAAAAAAAATAATCTTTTTAATTTTCTTTATTCTCTTGGCTTTCCCACGCCATAGTGACGCGGTAAAAGTAGCAACGCTTATGCCTATTCGATTAAGCATTGGCTCACAATATTTTTATGCCTTAATATTAGGGCTTGGTTTAATGCTTTGGCAAGACACAAAAAAATCACTGGTAATGAAATATGAATCGTTTTATGCTTTTTTAAAAGTAATCGTAATATTTATTATTTATGCAGCAACCTTTTATTTTACAGTTAATAATTTATCCAAATTATTGACAGTGAGCACATAACTCACTGTCACATGAACGTTTTTTAAGTTTGTCTCTTAGAAAATGGCTTGGTCACCGCTTTCTTCTAGCCACTGCTTTCTATCGGAAGCCCTTTTTTTTGCCAATAACTTATCTATTAACTCATCAGTAAGTACGCCGTCATCTAGGGTAAGTTGTATCAAGCGGCGTGTATCTACTGCCATGGTGGTTTCTCTAAGTTGCAGTGGGTTCATCTCACCCAACCCTTTAAAACGTTGTACATTAATGTTACCACGCTTTTTTTCTGCATGAATTTTTTTAATAGTGGCTTCTTTTTCGGAATCATCTAGGGCGTAATAAACATTTTTCCCAATATCAATACGATAAAGCGGCGGCATAGCAATGAATATATGGCCAGCTTGAACCATTGGTCGAAAATGTTTTAAAAATAAGGCGCATAGTAATGTGGCAATGTGTGCGCCGTCTGAGTCAGCATCAGCTAGCACGCAGATCTTTCCGTATCGAAGCTGACTTAAATCGTCACTGTTAGGATCAATGCCCATGGCAACGGCAATATCATGAATTTCATTGCTGGATAAAATTTGGCCGCTGTCAACTTCCCAAGTATTTAATATTTTACCTCGTAGCGGCATGATTGCCTGAAAATCTTTATCGCGCGCTTGTTTAGCTGAGCCCCCAGCCGAGTCTCCCTCAACCAAAAAAAGTTCGGTCTGATTTAAATCTTGAGATAAGCAATCTGATAGCTTGCCAGGTAGAGCGGGGCCTTGTGTGATTTTTTTCCGAGTAACTTTTTTTGCCTTTTTCAAACGACGATGCGCACGTGAAATAGCAATTTCAGCGATTTTCTCACCGTCTGAAGTGTGTTGATTAAGCCATAAACTAAAGTGATCCTTCACCATGTTGCTGACAAAAGAAGCACTTTGGCGCGAGCTTAAACGTTCTTTAGTTTGTCCTGAAAATTGGGGATCTTGCATTTTAATAGACAACACATACGCGCAATTTTCCCAAACATCATCGGCGGTAAGTTTTAAGCCGCGAGGAAGTAAATTTCTAAATTCACAAAATTCACGCAAAGCGTCTAATAAACCAGAACGAAGGCCATTTACATGTGTGCCACCGGCAATGGTTGGAATTAAATTAACGTAACTTTCACTGACGAGGTCGGTGTTTTCAGGATCCCATAACAATGCCCAGCTAAGCGCTTCAGTGCTGGCGCTATACTCGCCAGTAAAGCCATTAAGTGGCACTACCTCTGAGTGACCAGAAGATTCCAATAAGTAATCGTTTAAACCATTTTCATAACACCATTCATTACTTTCATTACTTTGTTTATTATGAAAAATAACAGTTAAATTAGGGCATAAAACGGCTTTAGCACGTAAAATATGAACTAGTTTAACAATCGAAAATTTTAGAGTGTCAAAATACATCTCTGCAGGCCAAAACCGAATACAGGTGCCAGTGTCTGATTGTCTGCATTTTCCTGTTTGAGTTAATGGACTAACGCAGTCACCATGAGCAAAGGCTAAATGATGGATAAGTCCATCGCGTTTAATGGACACGTCTACCTTTTCAGATAATGCATTAACAACAGAGACGCCAACACCGTGCAAACCACCTGAAAATTGATAATTTTTATTGGAAAATTTTCCGCCAGCATGAAGCTTAGTCATGATCACTTCAACGCCTGAGATGCCTTGCTCTGGGTGAATATCAACAGGCATACCACGGCCATTATCTTCCACCTCTAAAGAATTATCTTCATGAAGGGTTACAACTATTCTATCGGCATGTTTAGCAATGGCTTCATCGACGCTATTATCAATAATTTCTTGCGCTAAGTGATTAGGCCTTTGAGTATCTGTATACATACCAGGGCGTTTTTTGACAGGATCAAGTCCTGTTAATACTTCAATGTCATCAGAGGTATAGCTTGTTGTTGCCACGTTGATGGTTTCCTATTTGAAACAAGAGTATAAGGATAAAAGTTTTATGATTTGAAGGCAAGCTTTGCCAATGAGTATTTTGTACATATTAAAGGCTTTTATTTGAAAATATAAGCGATACTTAAATGATTACTTATCAGTCGTTGCAGCGTTGCTTCCTAACACTAAAATTTCTCAGAGTGTGGCCTCATGAATCCCCTCATTTATCATTGTTTAAAATACCAACCCAAAACTCTTCTT
>CAWVYD010000052.1:0-10511 GCA_963934185.1 uncultured Legionellaceae bacterium
AAAGACAACAAATACGCTTTCAGGCATTAGGGGATGAATTGTCAACACGCCCTAACAACACGAGTTTTCAATTGTAATATCGTAACAATAACCCGGTGCTTAACTCATTCACACTCATAAAAACATGAAACATCAATAAGCCCACACCAAACTTGCGCCTTCCCCCTTCGCTAAATTTAATCTCGCCGCCAATAGCATAAGTAAAAAAAAGTAACGGGATTAAAAAATATCTTCCTTGAACCCCCATAACAATCTCACTAGACATGGGTGTGTAAGTAAAAAGCATGGATAAAAAAATAACGGCTATCGATAGTATCATAACAATGATTAAACAAAGGCGAGGCTGCCAATTTTGTTTAAAATGCTTCATTGAAAAACTCATCAATGCCATAACGTATCCGAATGAAAAAGTTAACACATAGAAAAACGATGAAAAATATTGCGTCCCCCCATGCCATCCCACTTTAGCAATCAAACCATGTAGATAATAGCCTCTAATCTCAGCGTTAGAGAGGGTTGTACTTAACATGTCATAAAAGAGATTTAAATGCGTTGTATAAAATAATATCGTTTCAACCGTTGAATTCCCCGTATCTGAAAAAAATGATTTTGTCGATAGAATATAGACATACCAGAGTATAGCCATTAACAAACTAGCACTGATAAGTAACAGTGCTTTTAGGTCGCCTCTTTTAAATGCGTAATAAAAAAGACATACCCATAATGGCATGGCTTGCAAACGGCTGGTGGTTAATGCACAAACAATCACAACTAAACCGCTCAAAAACAAATAGGAACAAGCCTTAGGGGTATTTATCATTTTTAAAAACATCGAGATGGCAAGTACTGTTAATGCAGTAGATATCCCATCAATGCTTCCTGATGAAAATTGATATAAACTCATCGGCATGAATAATAAAAACACAACCAATGGATTGGTCGGATAAAGACTAAAAGCATAAAAAAGCGCTGCGGCAATGCAAAAGATAAGAATGTATTTAATTAAAAAATACGTATTATCAATGCTAAGCCCCATGTGCTCACCCAGCCAAAAACCCACCGCATGAGGTATATAAATCATAGGAAAGTAAATTGATGTGCCTGGTGCGGTTCGATACACCTTCTTTTTAGACCATTGAATTTTTTTTGCGGCTTGCCTTTGCTTTATGGTCATTTTAAATGTTAAGTCTTTAATCAAACCTTCATGCGCCACCATATAATCATACAAGCCAGCATTAATGACTCCGCCTGTTTCACCGCGGTAACGATAGATATCTTCCCACGTCATCACTTTGGGTACATTATGAGCAGGATTATTTTTAAGTGGTTGAACAATTATCCCTTTTGATAAGAGATAGCCTCTTTCAATGTGATCAAATTCGTCTCCTGACTGAAAGGACGGTATTAAATGAGTTAGATATAAACAGGTTAAGCATAAAACTAAAGGAAGAATAAAGGGCCACTTAATATTCGGTATATTAACAAACATATTTTTTCCTTAGTTAATGCGTCAGAACGTGCTTAAACTTTTCGTAATAGGGGCCTTTCATAAAAAATTTGGCTGCTTGTATAGCGCCAAGAAGAGCGGGTAAATCAGATAAAATTGCCATTCAACGGATAAAGACCACGTCTGCAAAAGCCACTTATTAAGTGACGCTTGATCGAAATAACTAATGTCATTCATGTAAGTTTTATTTGAAATAAAAGTAAGACTTGAAAAGCCATGCTTGCCTAATGAATCATAGCTACTGGGTATTAAATAAAACCAACCAAACATTAATAAACATACAATCAGAACCATGAGAGACGGAATGATCCGTTTGGCTCTCGCGCAATAAAAATCAATAAGAGAAAAACGTTTATTTTCTAACGAACTCACTATGATTTTTGTCATTAAATAACCTGAGATGACAAAAAAAACATCGACACCAAGAAATCCATGGGGCAATACTTTTGGAAAGAAATGGTAGACAACGACGCCAATAATTGAAAGGGCGCGTAAACCATTAATTTTTTTATAAAACATCATTTAGACTCTTGAGCGAACAAGTTCCCCCCTTTATAACCATTGAGGTTTGTTTCTTATCCCCCGCACCCGCTTGTTCATCTTCTGAGTCCGTCATCAAAGATCCCCCCATTAAACAATGAAAAGGTGTACTTGGCACTGATTTCATATCATGAGCAAGAAACGACAATAAAAATTGTAACCCAACAATGATAGGTAAGGCTGCAAGCATTACCGTGCCTGCTGGTGACACATCATTGGCAAGCAATGCTTTTTGCCAATGATAACTACCAAAGAAAAGACCAAACACTAAAAAAATAATGCCCAGCGGTAATTCTATTGAAGCAAAAGACATATCTCGTAAATAATAATTATATAAAATACGTTTACTAACGTTTCGAAGATGCTTATAAAGAAACTCAAACAAAATGGTTTTGATTTTTAGGTTACTTTTTTCTTGACCATATTTCGCAACCATCGGCACATCAATCACCACCGCTGATAACGTATTTAAACGAAATAACATATCGGATTCAAAAAAATAGCGTTCGCTGATTTTATCTAAGGGTAAATATTTCAATGCCTCACAGTGCAGCGCTGTAAACCCATTCGTAGGATCAAACACTGACCAGTAACCAGAAGAAATTTTTGAGATGAAAGACAGCAGAGAATTTCCCAAAAGACGCCATTTAGGCATGACAAAAATTTCTTTTAAGTAAAAAAAACGATTGCCTTTCGTATAATCTGCTTTTCCAGCAACAATGGGCTGAATCAATGCTTTGATCTTACGCGGATTCATTTGACCATCGCCGTCAAGTTTAACCACCATAGCCATTTCAGCGGCTAATGCGGCTCGATAGCCAGTAATCGTAGCGCCGCCAACGCCTTTGTTTTTTGTGTGCGTAATGACTTTAACTCGAGTGTCTAGGCAGTGTTTTTCAACCCACTTTCCAGAACCTTCTGGGCATGCATCATCAATGACAAAAATACAATGCACGAAGAGTGGTATGTCTGCTATGACGGCTAAAATATGCCGCTTAACATTGTAACAAGGGATCACAACCGCAATTTTTCCATATTTCATCTAATGGCTTCCATAAAACATCCTTGCCTAGGCTGTGTTGTCATAAGAAAACAACCATTATATTTTTGTAACACTCGTTGTTATAAAAATCCCAAAGATAATAAAAGCAACGCCTATCCAATACTGAATGGAAAATTTTTCGCCAAACATAAAGTAGCTTGCCAAAGGCACAAAAACAAAAGCCAACGCCATGAGTGGATAAATACGTCCCAATTCAATTCGCTGTAACACCCAAACCCATAAGCAAGACGTTAAGCCGTACAAGCACATAGCGGTTAACAGTATGAATGCGGGTTTCAATGATAAAATAGAGTCGCTCTTAGAAAGCGCCATGGCCCCCATTTTAAAGAGCAATTGACCAAAGGCAATGCCAATGACGCAGCATAAAGTCACGATGTAAATCATCATAGGTTAGCCCTGTTTCCCATTATGGTTCTTCCTTGCCTGGCTTTGTGAGCCAAAACAAACATAAAAAACACTTAACAGAACGCTTAATATCAATAAAAAAGACATCAAGGGTACTTGGTTGTTTTCAGGCAGCTTTGCCACAATGGCACTGCTTAACGCACAAGCGATTAATTGTAATGAAATATACATTGCACTGGCAATACCTATGTTCTTTTTAATCGGCTCAAAAGCAAGCGCGGCCGCATTGGGATAGATAAATCCCCCTGCAAAAATGACAACCGCAACAGGAATAGCGATGGCATACACATTAATAACGTTAGCCAAACCAAGCATTAAACCAACGCCGCTAAATAGGCAAATCATCACTAATCCAGCACAGATTAACACTTGAGGAGAATAACGATGAATCAATACATTATTAATGTAGGTTCCCATTAAGTAGCTCACGGCCACACCTAACGCCAGCCAACCAAATTCTAGGGGACTGTAACCGAGAACGTCTTGAAACAAAAAAGGTGCTGCCGTAATAAACGCCGTCGTTAAGGCAAACGCAATGGCCGTACAAGCCACATTAATCATAAACTCCCTGTTTTTTAACAACAAAACGTACTTCAGAAGAATGGGCTTTAAATGAATGGCTTTTGGCGGTTGTTTCATCGTTTCCTTAGCGCCAAACACCACACAAAAAAACGAAAATAAGATATAAAGTGCAATTAAATAAAAATTACCTTGCCATTTCCAATAGGTTTGGACATAGCCACCAATCGCTGGCGCCACAATCGGTACCATGGACCAAATCATTGACATATAAGAAGTAACCTTAAGCAATCGAGTGCCCTCAAAACTGTCTCGCACCATGGATTGATTCGCTACCACTAAAAGACCACACGCCGCCCCCATTAAAATACGTCCCATTAATAAAACATTAATGTCTGTTGCAAATGCGCATAATAAGGTCGAAAGAAAAAAGGCCAGTAAACCACCGCATAAAATAGGTTTTCGACCAAAACGATCGACAAGCGGCCCCGCCAAAAGTGGCGATACAGCAAACCCCGCCATATAAAGTGACAAACTTAACTGAATTTTTTCATCGCCCACATGAAAAAAGTCACTCATGGCAGGAAAGGAAGGCAAATACATATCAATGGCGGATTGTTCAACCGTGGTTAACAACAAGATTAAAAAAAGGATGGGCATAAACACTCAAGTTTTATACAAAAAAATAGAATAACGAAACCGCTCGTCATTGTCCACTTTAATATCAAATCAGGCCGTGAGAAATCAAAATGAACTATTAAAGTGACAATGTCATCAGTTTCTCTTGCGTATGATTTGAATAAATGTTGTTATACGCGATGCCTGCTGTCTTACAGCATAAATCACCTATTTGTATTTAAAGAGAAAGGATGACCATGTCCAGCAGCACTCCAACCAAAGCCTTAACCGTATTTAGCTTAACCATGATAACCGTTGGTTCAGTTGACAGTATCCGTAACTTACCTGCAACCGCATTATTTGGCAGCCAGCTTATTTTCTTTTTTACACTTGCCGCATTGTTATTTCTTATTCCCTGCGCGCTTATTTCAGCCGAGCTGGCGTCTACCTACCCAGAACAAGGCGGTATTTATACTTGGGTAAAACATGCGTTTGGCAAACGAATAGGCTTTTTAGCCATTTGGCTGCAGTGGATAGAAAACGTTATTTGGTACCCTACCCTGCTGTCCTTTGTTGCTGGCACCATTGGTTATTTAATTTCACCTGACTTGGCCCAAAGCCCCTACTTTTTAATCAGCGTCATTTTATGTGCCTTTTGGGGCGTAACAGCACTTAATTTAATGGGCATGGAAACCTCGGCTTTTTTTAGCAGCCTTTGTACACTTACCGGCCTCTTATTACCAATGACTTTAATCATAAGCCTTGGTTTCGTCTGGTTTTTTTCTGGCAAACCCATCCAGCTTGACCTTGCCTTTGATAAATTATTGCCACATTGGGGTGATAAAGATGCTTGGATGTCACTAACCGCCATTATGATGTCTTTTTGCGGCATTGAAATTGCGACGGTACACGCAGGCGATGTTGAAAACCCTCAACGCGCCTTTCCTTTGGCTTTAGCTTATTCAGTCGGTATTGTCTTAGTCACACTTATATTAGGTTCACTTGCCATTGCCAGCGTGCTCCCGCATGACAGCATCAGTTTGGTTGCTGGCATAATGCAGGCTTTCGATGCTTTTTTTCATGCTTATCACATGACTTGGATCATGCCTTTAATTGCCCTAATGCTTGTACTGGGCGGCTTAGGCAGCGTTAATAACTGGATTATTGCCCCCACAAAAGGTTTATTGGTTGCCGCGGAAGAAGGTAATTTACCCGAGTCTTTATGCGCCACCAATCAACACGGCGCGCCAACCACCTTGCTGATATATCAAGCCATACTCGTATCATTATTATGTGCAGCTTTTTTATTATTACCCACAATTAACAGTGCATATTGGTTTTTAACGGCATTAGCAGCGCAGCTTTATATGATTATGTACCTAATCATGTTTGTTACAGCCATTGTACTTCGCTTAAAAAACCCTAATAAAAAAGCAGCCTTTAAAGTTCCTGGCGGCACAAAAGGGTTAATTTTTGTCGCCAGCATTGGTATTTTTAGTACGCTAACGACCATTGTCATCAGTATTTTTCCGCCCTCTGATGTCGACATACATTCCATCACCCGTTACGTATTAAGCCTATTAATTGGTTGCTTTATTTTATGCGTTCCACCTTTACTGCTAAAAGATCACAAACCAGAAATTAAAGATTAAACGTATATATCCAATGGTTTGAACGTTACAATGTCAGTCCACTTACTTGCCCTTCTATATTAAGGCTATGTTCATTACTGTGCCCGCTTAATGCTCGAAATGCTGCACTGCTATCATCATCGCTGTCTATTGACGCTTGGATACAAAGCGCTTGACCCGATTCTAAATCCTCTACTTGGGGATGTGCTTCTCGTACTAACTGCTCTTTTTCAAAGGCATGAAACTTAGTAATAAAACCGTCTCCCCATTTCATGCTTAGCAATAACTCATCCCTTTCTGACTTTTCATGCCCCTTATACGCTTCCCGGGTAAATGAAAAAATTTTAAGCTCTTGCTCTGTACTGCTTACCTCTATGTTTTCTAATGCCAATTGCTCCTTTTCCCACATTAAAAACTTATACGCTGCATGACTTGTCATACCGATTCTAATTAAATAGACAATAAGTTCAAACGGTGATGGTTTGTCTTGATAACCTAAGGTTGTACGAAGGAATTTAAAAAACTCATGTTCTTTATCATTACAGCAATCACTCATATCCCACATTTCTTCATTAAACCAGGTCGTGTCAGAGCCTTCTTTTTCATAAGGCCCGGTCCATTGAAGCTCTTGCATCTCATGCGCTGAATAACATGCCAAACCAGCGCCCATTAACGCCATAGTAATGGCACCGCCCTTCCTAAACATATCTCTAGGTACTCGCTCCCCCAAAAGGTGGATACCTGCCACTAGAGTAAGGCCGGTAATGCTACCAAATAAAGCTGAGCCAGCAATAGCCTAACGTCCGTTTTGATTCGCTTCATCCGCTTCTTCAGAAATGCCAATCAGTAAAGCGGCTTCAGCAATCTCTCCCGCAAAAACCGCAAACGGCATTATGCCGATGCTTCTAAATTGCTGCCAAGTTGAGTCAGTATTTGCTGCCGTAGTTATTGAACTCTCCATTTCTTGGGTTTGATGTGACAGAACATTTGAGGTGCTAAGCATTTTTAAAATTTCTAAACTAAAACCACTAACTAAAATTGAAATGAAAAATTTCATAATGGCTTCCATGCCTTCACGAAACTCTTCACCGACTTCTTCTTTAGCATGTTCATGATAGGCGTATAAACCAGCGCCGGTACCGATACCACAAACAATAATCCCTGCAACTATCGAACCCGCAATGACTTTTTTTAATTGCGTTTGCTTTTCAGCACTGAGCAACTCGGGACTGCGATCTGCTACTCGATTTACGCTCTGCAATAACATCGAGGTCACAAAAGCGGCTTCAAACATTTCTCTAAAACCGAGCGAAAAAGCGGTGCTGGAAAAAGCAGCTTGATGACTTTCACTACCATCGTCACTAGTCGCCTCTGCGCGAGGCAAAAATTGGCTGGCGAATAAAAAAAATGTAATGGTTGGTAATGTGTTTGAGTTTAAAATATTTCGGGTATTCATTAAAGTTCGATTACCTACAGAGCCAAGTGTGTGACTCATGCCAGATAAAAAGGTAGAAACATTACTTTCTGGGTGAGACTGAACATGACTGCTTGAAATTACTTCCATGATTTAAACTCCTAAAATTCAGCACTTACATCTAAATGATAATCGTTACCATTTGTGGCGCGAAAGTCATCCTAAAGGATCTTATTTTAAAGGTCAAACATCACTTTATTGAGAAAACCAAAATTTACGACTAAACTAAAATTACAGCGTATATTAAAAGGAGAATTAAGGATGATTCGAGCATTAGGAATCGCATTATGTGCATTAGCAATAACAGGCTGCGGTGATGATTCACCAAAAAGTAAATTAGGCGCCATTAATAAAGATGTGAGTAAGTTATCGCATCACTTAAAAAACAATAAGAAAAAATTTGATCATGTTTACAAACACTTAGGGGTTATAAATAAGCAGCTGCCTAAATTAAATAAAAAAATTCAAGACCAAATTTCTAATCAAGCGGCTGAAAATAACGCATCCATAAAAAAAGCAAGTGCTAGCACAAAAAGCCAATTTAAACATTTGCAAGATGAGATCAACAACTTCGGCAAAGAAATGGCTGCCAAAGGCTATTAAAATTTATACCGTATAAAATCAATGTTTTTAACGTAATTTGCTTGCTTCAAAATAAGGTTAAACAAGCATATTATACATAAGTGTTGACAAGTCGTTGTGGAGTGAAGGAGTTGATTGGTTTTAATGATATCTGTTTGAAAACGCTTTTGAAAGCGCATAAAGGGTCGCGCGCTTATGAGTATTTTAAACAGATGGACTAAAGTCCAGCGATTATGTGCGCGCAATATGGATAATAAGCCACAATCTTCACCTCAAAAATCGAATTGAAAAAATAAAATAGCATCTTCAAAGAACATCGGTATAATTCCCCTTCCCAAATAAGGAAGGTCTTTTTATGAACACAGACAGAAGTTATGTTATTGGTCAACGTTGGTTAAGTCATGCTGATCCTGAGCTTGGTTTAGGCATTATCCGTGGTATTGAAGGACGTTGCTTACAAATGGGCTTTCCTGCTGTTGAAGAAGAACGCACCTACGCACTTAATCAAGCGCCTTTATGCCGAATTATGTACCGTGTTGGCGATACCATTCAAACCACTAACGACATTACTTTAACGGTTACGGCCGTTCAAAGCCTCAAAGGCTTTTTAATTTACCTTGGCCTTGATGAAAATGGCGAAGAACATCAAATATTAGAATCCGATCTCAATCACTCTGTAAATTTTAGTGCGCCACTGGAGCGCCTCTTAAGTGGCCAAATTGATAAACATAAATATTTCAAACTTAAAATACAAACGCTGCATTTAATGGCGCGACTTCAACAATCCAACGTTCGAGGACTCATTGGTGCGCGAACACAGTTCATTACACACCAAGTTCACATTGCCAATAACGTTGCCAAACGATTTGCACCACGCGTTCTTTTAGCGGATGAAGTTGGGCTTGGAAAAACCATAGAAGCGGGCATGATTTTACATCATCAACTCATTACTGGACGTGCTAAACGTATTTTAATCATTGTGCCTGAATCCCTTATTCACCAATGGTTCGTTGAAATGCTAAGACGTTTCAACCTTTCCTTTTCAATTTTTAATAAAGAACGTTATCAAGCCGTTGAAGAAGGCAATCCCTTTGAAAGCGAGCAACTGATCATTACCAGCCTTGATTTTTTAATGAGTAATGACGCAGCCAAACAACACGCGCATCAATCAGATTGGGACATCGTTGTCGTTGATGAAGCGCACCACCTGCATTGGAGTCAAGAAAAACCAAGCCTTGGATACCTTTGCGTGGAGCAATTTGCATCTTCGTGCCAAGGCTTACTCTTACTCACCGCCACCCCCGAGCAATTAGGCATTGAAAGCCATTTCGCCCGCCTTCGCCTGCTTGATCGCGCGCGTTTTCAAAGCCTTGAAGCCTTTAAACAGGATGAAGAAAACTTTAAAGGCGTTAAAGAGCTGGCGCAAGCGCTGCTTGACTGCCGCCAAAGTAACGCAAGCGATCTCATGCCTGCTAAGCTCCAAGAACAAATTAGCCTCACGCTTGGTAAAACGATTAATAATAGCATTTCAGAAACCCTCGCCATGCTTTTGGATCAACATGGCACAGGCCGCATGTTGTTTAGAAACACACGCGCCACCATATCCGGTTTCCCCAAACGAAACTTAAACCATACTCTATTAGAAAAACCTGATATTTATAACGATCTCAGCACGGTGAATGAAACGCCAATACTGCATCCAGAAACATTGGTCCCTCAAAAAGACTGGCTTGATAATGACCCTCGAGTTGCCTGGTTGGTAAGTACGCTACGTCAACTTCGTCCTAATAAAGTACTGATTATTACCGCTTGTGCCACAACCGCCATCGCCCTTGAAATGTACCTACGCTTAAACACGGGGATCCGAACGTTAGCCTTTCATGAAGACTTATCAATCGTTGAGCGAGACAGAGCCAGTGCCTATTTTGCTGATGATGATGCGGGCGCAGACTGCTTAATTTGCTCTGAAATTGGCAGTGAAGGCCGTAACTTCCAATTTGCTCACGAACTTATCTTATTTGATTTGCCTTTAAACCCCGATCTACTTGAACAACGCATTGGCCGGTTGGACAGAATAGGACAGAATCATGAGATAAATATTCATGTGCCAATCATTGAAAATACGCCTACTGAAACGCTTTTTCATTGGTTTAACGATGGCTTAAATCTTTT
>CAWVYD010000053.1:0-10430 GCA_963934185.1 uncultured Legionellaceae bacterium
TTGGCGCTGTTTCTATTTCATCTTTAACAGGGGGGGGGGCTTAGGAGCTGGACTGCTTGGGGCTAGCTATGCTGGGGGGCACCTTTTGGGAGCATTATAAGCAAAAGCAAGCCATCAAAGAGCACATGAATGCTCAATTTTCATCATTGATGGAAGTGAATGATATCGATGATCAAATTATGCCGCCTATGTATGAGCAAGCATCGATGTTTTAAGTAATAAATTAACACGCTCTAGACGATGAACTGTCACCAGACTCAGGCATTAATGTGCTTTTTTTTGCGCACCATTGGCGCCACCCTGCAATGGCCATAAATAAGTAAGTCAATGTCATAACGCTATGGAAGGGCAACGCTTTTAAGGCGTATAAATAAACATACAAGCCGTCGACGATAAACCATACCAGCCAGGTTTCTATTTTTTTCTTACACAGCAGCCATTGGGCACAAATGCTTAGCACGGTTGTGATCGCATCTAAATAAGCAATGTTTGCTTGATTAAAAGGACGGAGAAGAGGGTTAAGAAGCATGATGGCAGTGATACAGAAAATGCTGAGTTTTATGAACTCAGCTTTTGTAAGGCTGCTAATACGAGTTTGCAGGGCCTCTCCTTCCAAATTGCGCCACTGTTGCCAGCCATAAGCGGTAAGGCTTAAATAAATAAACTGAAGGCATACGTCACCATACAGTTGTTTTTGAAAATAAACGTAGGCATCAAAAGGAATAGCAAGCGCGGTAAGTGGCCAAGCATGTTTGTCTTCTTTAACAAATAAATAGGTGCATATTAGAGAAAATAGGGCGCCGATAAAATCAATGAGGGACATAGGTTGTTTCGTCACTTAACACGGTTTTTAACTGCGTTTTTTTTTCATCCGACAGTTCGCATAAATCCAATAAATTAAGTGCTAGGTGTTGGTAGAGTTGTTGGGTGGGTTTTGGCATGGGGTTTAGGTGTTGTTTGATGGTTTCAATGTCACCGCGAGCTAAAGGACCTGTCAGTGATTTTGCCAATGAGTTGGTTTTTTTTATATTATCTAATACCGATTGTGCTAAATCACAGCTTACTTTGAACGCAACGTCATTGCTTAACCCTGCGACTTGATACGCCTGTTGCGCTTGATGTAAAACGCTAATAAGGTAATTGGCAGCAAAAACAGCGCCGCTGTGATAGGTTGCTTTTTTCTCACGGTCAATGCTTAACCATTTTAAGGTCAGTGGACGCAGTAAATCTTTAAGTGCTGTTAGCGCCTGTTCATCGCCTTCAAGCGCGCAATAAGCGTTAGCAAAGGTTGTCCCTTTCGCTAGGCTAAAACTGCGCACCGGATGCAAGCTTGCTAATAGGCAGCCTTTGCTTTTAAGGGCGGATAATACATCGGTATTTAAAACACCACTGCAGTGCACGACGATGGTGCCAGGCAGGAGGTTTAAATTTTTACTGAGTTGATTAGCGCAGTATTCAATGAGGCTGTCAGGCGTTGTAATAAATACAAAATGGCTAGAGGGCAAGGTTTCTAAGGGTGCGTAGAGTATGGGGGCGTTTAATTCATTAATTATGTGTTGGCTTGATTCAGCCGAACTATTACAAAGGGCGGTTAAACAACCTATTTTATATTTAATAATGTCTTGCGCTAAGGCTTTTCCCAATTTTCCTGCGCCAATAATAGAAATGGTTTTTTTTGAGGAGTTAAGCATGATGTTTGATTTTTCAGAAATGGTGGCCGGAGATGGAATCGAACCATCGACACAAGGATTTTCAATCCTTTGCTCTACCGACTGAGCTATCCGGCCACGCTGTGAAGTGCGTATTAAACGTCATATCGTTGAGTCCGTCAAGACTTTTTAGTATTAAAGATTCATATATATTATGCAGCGTTTATTTTAGCTTTAAATCCTATCTAATTGATTCTAAATTCCCCGCTTATGAGGGCAGTGCTGTGTTAATGAGTATGGAATGATGCAAGTTGTGCACCAAGTTTGGCGTTGTTTTTAATTAAAGCAATGTTTGCCGTTAAAGACCGTCCAAGCGTTAACTGATTAATTCGCTGCAATAAAAATGGGGTAATGGTTTTGCCTTTAAGGTGGGTTGCATCTTTGTTTGCTTGTTGAAGAATCATTGTCATTGCTTCCATTGGAATGTCGTGCGCCACTGGAATCGGATTCGCAATGACAATTCCATTGCATAAACCGAGGCTACGCTGGCAGTGAATCAGCTGGCTTATGTCTTTAACGGTATCCAAACGAATCGGGGCAGGTAAATTGCTCAAGCGACTGTAAAATGCGGGGAAGTCATCGCTTTGATAACTAATAATGGGGACGCCTTGAGTTTCTAAATATTCAAGGGTCTTAGGTAAATCTAAAATGGATTTTGCGCCCGCACAAATGACGTTAATGGGTGTGTTTGCAAGTTCCATTAAATCAGCGGATACGTCAAAGCTTTGTCCAGCGCCAAAGTGAACACCGCCAATACCACCCGTAACAAAAAATCAATGTTTGCCAATTTCGCGCAGATCATGGTTGCTGCAACGGTGGTACTTGCGGATAAACCTTGAGATAAGGCAAAGCTAAGGTCACGCCGGCTTGCTTTAATGATTTCATTACTCTTAGCAAAATATTCAAAAATAGAATCGGTTAACCCAACATGAATTTTGCCTTGATGGATGGCTATGGTTGCTGGCACTGCGCCATTAGCGCGAATAATTGCTTCCACGCTTAAGGCCGTTTCAATGTTTTGAGGGTAGGGCATGCCATGAGAAATGATGGTGGACTCTAAGGCGACAATGGGGCCACCCTCTTTTTTTGCTTGCTTTACTTCATCCGATAGCTCAATCAATGAGTTAGGCATCTTTAGGTTCAATAGGCGTATAACCATCAGGTTTTTTTGCGCCACCACTAAATAAAAAGATAATCATTTCATCTTTTAGAAATTGGCGAGACTTAACGTCAATCATGCTAAGACGGTTTTCATTAATTAACATGGTTTGATGAGTCAGCCATTCACTCCAAGCTTTCTTTGAAATGTTTTCGAGAATTCTTTGGCCAACATCGCCAGGAAAAGGCGCTTTTTCTAATGCTTGTGCATCCTGTTTTAATCGCTGGCAAAATATCATGTTTGTCATTTGTTTCACTTAAATTTTAATTAATGTTGAGAGAGTATACCTAAACTTGTTCAATATACCCAAATTCCTCCAAAGCGAATTGTCAACACGGGCCAACAGATAGGACTGAATGGCTACAAATAACCCGAGTGACTTTTTTGTTGATCTTCATGGTTTTGATATGCTACAATGAGTTTTTTATTGGCTTCATGTTGTTATTTAACGCCAAGATAATCGTTAGGTTTTATTATTTTTGAGAGAGTATTGTTATGCAAACTACCAGTGTTGAAAAAGACCAAATTCGTGATTCCATTATGACTTTAATTACGAGTCACATCGATTCTGCAAAATCACCAAAAGACGTTACGTCATTGTATTCATTTATGATTGAGCTGATTGAACCACCTTTGCTTGAAGCGGTAATGGAAAAAGCAAAATGGAATCAAGTGCGTGCTGCTAAATTACTTGGCTTAAGCCGTGGTACATTCCGTAAAAAATTAAAAACCAATTTTGATGACAGATATTGCGGCTCACGTGAAGATTAAATTTTTAAAAATCTCGTGTTAAAGTTGTAAATTGGGCGTTTCTGAAACGCTCTTTTCAATAAATGCATGACAAAAAAAGCCGATACCTGCAAGCCCCAGGCCTAGTAAGGGCGCTGAAATGGCCGGTGTTAGGCTAATTAGCCCTATCATTGCAATGCTACCAATAAGGCATGCAGCAAGGCTTAGCGATAAGCTGAGTAAGGCACTGCTTAGAAAATAATAGTTATAGGTGCTTGTTGTATTGAGCGTTGCTTCTGTAGCGCTTGTTTCGTCTAACTCTAAATGAGCTAATGTTCTTTGGGGCATCAAGCGTTTATCAATAAACCTAGGCTTATTGTTTTTATCGATGGCAACAAAGATAAACGTACTGCTGGTAACTTTCATTGCCTCATCGGGTATATGGCAGTTCGTCCAAGCTTCAATGTCAAAGGTCATGGATGAGCGGCCAGTTTTTGTATGTTGCACATAACACGTGACTAAATCACCAACGTTAACGGGTTTCAAAAATTTTAATGAATTAACGGCAACGGTGGCAGCTTTGCCTTTTGATAATTGGTGCGCGTAGGTTAAGGCCGCTAAATCCATTTGTGAAAAGAGCCAGCCTCCAAAAATATCACCGTCCGGATTGGTGTCTTTAGGCATAGCAACAACTTTAATAATGGGTTCCCCAACTGGCATCATAATGAGTCTTTTCCTTAAGTACTCGTTAATAATCAGTGTAACTGAAATTTCTTTTACCTGATAATTATTTCCCCTCCTTCTTTTTTGTTATACTCGGTGTTATTTTTCTCGCCGAAAGTGTTTCGTTGTTGTTACACATTTATTTATTATAGCCAATGCATCTACATTTCCATTGGCCATATGTCTATATAGAGATGTTCCCCATGGCCTCATTAGAATTAGAACAAGAAGTTAGCATACGTCGCACGTTTGCGATTATCTCGCATCCAGATGCAGGTAAAACAACGCTAACGGAAAAATTATTATTATTTGGCGGCGCCATACAAATGGCGGGCTCGGTTAAAGGTCGTAAAGCCAGCCGCCACGCAACGTCTGATTGGATGGAGATGGAAAAGCAACGTGGTATTTCTGTTACAACGTCGGTCATGCAATTCATTCATAACGAACACATTGTTAATTTACTGGATACGCCAGGGCACGCGGATTTCTCCGAAGATACGTATCGAACCTTAACGGCTGTTGACTCTGCGTTAATGGTGATTGATGTTGCTAAAGGTGTTGAGCAAAGAACCATTAAATTAATGGAAGTATGTCGTTTGCGTACCACACCGATCATGACGTTTATTAACAAATTAGACAGAGAAGGAAAAGATGCCATTGATTTAATGGATGAAATTGAATCAGTCCTTACTATTAAATGTGCACCAGTGACTTGGCCTATTGGTATGGGGCAACGTTTTCGCGGCATTTATCATTTGCATCAAGATAAAATCTTTCTATTCGAAGCGGGTAAAAACTCAGAAATGGGCGAAGTAACAGTAATTAATGGCTTAGATAATCCAGAATTAGACATACTGTTAGAACATCAAGCGCAAGAATTACGTGATGAAATTGAATTAGTCCAAGGCGCAAGCCATGATTTTTGCCATGAGTCGTATTTAAAAGGTGAATTATCACCGGTGTATTTTGGCTCAGCCATGAATAACTTTGGTGTTTCAGCGTTGCTGGATGATTTTATTAAATACGCGCCTGCGCCTCAACCTCGCGCAGCGATAGAACGTGATGTGGCACCAACAGAAGACAATTTCACCGGTTTTGTGTTTAAAATTCAAGCCAACATGGATCCTAAACATCGCGACCGTGTGGCATTTATGCGTCTATGCTCAGGGAAGTTTGAAAAGGGCATGAAAGTTAATCATTTACGCATAGGCAAAGAAATACAACTGAGCCAAGCATTGACGTTTATGGCAGGCGAACGTTCGCACGCAGACGTTGCTTTCCCGGGTGATATTATTGGTTTGCATAATCACGGTACCATTCAAATTGGTGATACGTTTAGCCAAGGCGAAACCTTAAAGTTCTCGGGCATTCCTAATTTTGCGCCAGAACTTTTCCGCTTGGTTCGCTTACGAGATCCTCTAAAAAGTAAAGCACTTATTAAAGGCTTAATTCAACTGTCGGAAGAAGGCGCTACTCAAGTCTTTCGTAAATTAAACAGTAACGATTTAATTCTTGGCGCAGTCGGTGTGTTGCAATTTGATGTGGTCGCCGATCGCTTAAAACATGAGTACAAAGTCGATTGTATTTACGAAGCAGTTTCTGTTGGCGCAGCGCGTTGGGTTGAGTGTGACGATGAAAAAATTCTCACAAAATTCAAAGAGCGTGCGTTTGATAACTTAGCGCTTGATGGCGCGGATGAATTAACCTATCTCGCACCAAGCCGAGTTAATTTAAGCATGATGGAAGATCGTTACCCGGAAATTAATTTCTTAGCAACAAGAGAGCATTAATTTTCTATAAACACATATTTTAAATGACGTTATCAGGGGTTTCTTTTGATAACGTCATTTTAAGATTGTTTTTAAATGTGGCTTATAGAAACATTGCTAGAGGGTAGGGCTTCGGTAGAAGACTGGCACAATGCATTGCTGGGGCTGTTAAACCATTTTATACCTGGTTCAATTGCTAATACTTCTTTTGAATAATCTGATGATGCTATTGCTTCAATATTTAAAATGTTTCCAGAGTCAATAATAGAATTTTCGTGTTCACTACTTTGACTATTACAAGTTAAATCATTCTTAGCACTTCTTTCAGCAAAAAAACCAACGGTATTTGATTTTTGTCCTGTGCTGATAATGCGTTGTGCTGTTATTGACATATCACCACCACTAGCACATCTGGCATTATTTATATCGTCCTTTACGCTGCGTGTTCTAAAAATTTCTACAGCAAATATAATGCCACCAATTAATGAATAAGGTTGACCTTGCTCGATACCTTCTAAGGCTTCTCCTTTATCAGCTTTACCTACTTTTTCTGAAATTTCATTTTTAAGTTTTACTGCAAGTGGAATATTATCTAATTGTTCTAATTGTGCTTCACATAAGATTATATTTTCAAAGATAAAATTAAGTATGTCTTCTTTTTTAATTTCATAGTAGCCACGTAGACTAATCATGGCTTCACCGTTATAGATTTCGTTTGTTACCGTAATGTTTTTAGAATGTAGAAAATCGTAAATTGTTTTAGGCGTTGGGCGATCTGCGCAAAGGACTAAGCCACACAAATTAATGATGGGTGACAGTAAAACACCATTGTGTGATGTTAAAGAATCTTTATTGAAATTTAGTTGTTTGGCTGCTCGTAACATTACAGTTGCCTTCTGATCGACTCAGGTGGCATATTAATACACTTTCGCAGGTTTTAATGCCATAGCATATTTCTCTTTGATTAATAAAAACGCTTTAAGGTGCTGACTAAGCCTTTTTCACTGCGCCATTGTGGTTTGTAAATATGTCCGTTTTGCGTTAACTGCAGGATGTGGTCAAGAAAGTTGGCTTGAGTGTAGGCATGAACAATGACGTTGGCTCGTTTTTTAATAAACAGGCATAACGTTCTGTTTGAGAAAATGGTTTGGATAAGTTTAATGGTTTGGTTGAGCTCTTCATTGCTTCGGCTTAGCAGATTAAAACTAACGCAGTGCGTTGCTTTTAACCGGCAGTGCTCTATAAACTCTGCTCGCTTTATAAGTTCAGGCAGGTGGCTGTTAATAAAAACATCAATAAATAGATGCGTGCAGGGACTCATGTGTTTAACAAAATTAAAGGCATCATCATGAATGATGGGCTGTTGCAGATAAAAATAGTCTTTAGCGAGTTTAATAATGGTTTCATTATGCTCAACAAGCGTTAATGAATGGGCTAGGTGAAAACGTTCCATGTAATGCGCGATGGCGCCAGCACCAGCGCCGAGCATAACCACAGAATTTATTGAGTGTAATGAATTTAAATTGAGACAAAGCGAAGGCAGGTAGGCTAAGACAGGTCTGTGCGGCATGTGTTTATTAATGATGGTTTGTACGTAATCATTGTCAAAACAAAGCCATCGATGCAATGGGTTTTCATAGACATAAATGGGCTGTTTTGATTGTTTGGTTTCAAACAGACACGTTTTTAAATAATTACGTAGTGTCATAATAAATTTTTCTGTCCCTCGACTTGCTGTTTAATTTAGTTATACCGATGTCAATTAAACATGCATAAAAGATTCATGTTGAAAGGACATCGGCATGTTAACTTTTTTTATACGCGAAATGGTATTAATCATGCCTAATTAATTCATTCAAATACAGTAATAAAGTGTGTAAACTGTACTCTATTTTATTTTTAGCGCAAGGTGAGTCTTAAGGTATGAAATTGTTGGATAAGCCCAAGCATGTAGTGATTGTAATGGATGGAAATGGTCGATGGGCAAATTCAAGAGGCATTGCTCGGATGAAAGGTCATTTGGCCGGTGCCAAAGCCGCAAAAGCAACGATTTCTCATGCATCAAAGACAGGTATTGTGTGTTTAAGTTTGTTTGCTTTTAGCAGCGAAAACTGGATGCGTCCAAAAATAGAGGTTCGTTTTTTGTTGGACTTGGTCATAAACACCTTAAGCAATGAAATGAATGAACTGCATCAAAATAATGTGAAACTTGTTTTTTCAGGCGGTCGTGAAGAGTTTACTCGAACTTTTTGTCGTGCGCTAACCAATGCAGAAACACTAACTCAAAATAATACCGGCATGGTGCTGAATGTGGTACTTAATTACGGCGGCCGTTGGGATATTCTACAAGCAACAAAAAAACTCATGTTAAAATGTCAGCAAGGTGATATTACCATTGGTGATGTTGATGAAACCATGTTTACTCATGAGCTGTGTTTGTCTGACATGCCTGAACCAGACCTTTTTATACGCACGAGCGGTGAATACCGCTTGAGTAATTTCTTTTTATGGCAAATGGCCTATGCAGAATTGTATTTCACACCCACATTTTGGCCCGATTTTAACAGTGACGAATTTGACAAAGCCGTGGATTGGTTTTGTAACCGTGAACGTCGATTTGGTCTAACCTCTGAACAATTAACCCTGCG
This sequence comes from uncultured Legionellaceae bacterium, assembly GCA_963934185.1. Lineage (GTDB taxonomy): Bacteria > Pseudomonadota > Gammaproteobacteria > Legionellales > Legionellaceae > CAWVYD01. Next base: position 8,738 of record CAWVYD010000053.1, read on the forward strand.
AGATTCTCATCATGCTTAAAAAACGTGTACTAACCGCTTTGTGTTTAATTCCATTAATACTCCTTCTTCTTTTTAAATCCACCCCAATTTTTTATGCTGCCGTATTGATTGGACTCTTAATGCTTGCAATGAATGAGTGGTTTGCTTTGGTGCCGCTGGTCGGTCAAGCAAAACAACTTATTTCATTATTCCTTGGTACGGCAGGATTAATGTGGATCTACCTGGTACCGTTTGATGCGATATTGTCCGCTACGTCAGTTTGTTTATGGTTGTATTTTGCATTGTGCGTGTGCCTTTACCCAAAATCGCAGGGCGTATGGGCGACTCGTCTTTTTATGACTATTAGTATGTTTATTTTAATAGGGGGGTGTTTTCATGCCCTTTATAGTATGCGTATTTCGACCCATGGTAGCGCTTATATACTGTATTTATTATGTTTGATTTGGGGCGCAGATACCGGCGCTTATTTTGCTGGTAAGTGCTTTGGTACAACCAAATTAATACCCTCCGTTAGCCCAGGCAAAACCGTTGAAGGGGCGATGGGTGCCTTATGTTGCGTATTAATAGTAGCGACGGTCGGCGCGTATTGTTTAAATATAAAATTATTAGCGCCCTGGTATTTGATTAGTTTAATTGTCTTAGCGGCGTCTATTTTTGGCGACTTACTTATTAGCATGTTTAAACGTCGGGTGGGCTTAAAAGACACAGGCACCTTGTTACCAGGCCATGGCGGCTTGCTTGATAGAATCGATAGTTTGTTATCCGCTAGCGTGTTTTTTTACTTTTCCATGAATGTATTTGGTTTAACGTAGGAACAATGATGACTTTTGCCTATAATACGCTGTATTTTTTACTGGCTATAACGCTTTTAGTTGCTGTGCATGAATGGGGGCACTTTATCGTTGCCCGTATGGTGGGTGTTAAGGTGCTTCGTTTTTCCATTGGTTTTGGAAAACCTATTTTCCGTTATACGGGTAAAAAAGGTACGGAATACGTGTTAGCAATGGTGCCACTTGGCGGTTTTATTAAAATGCTTGATGAAGATGAAGAGAGCGTTGCAGATGAAGACAAACCGTATGCCTTTAATCAGAAGCCTCTGTGGGCTCGAAGCTTGGTAGTACTTGCTGGCCCCGCGTTTAATTTTATTTTTGCGGTATTGGCCTTTTGGTTAATGTTTGTTGTAGGTATACAAACACTGGCGCCAATTATTGGCAATGTGACGCCTAATTCAATTGCTGAAAAGGCATCACTGAATGAGCATGATGAAATTCTTAAAATTGACAAACAGCCAGTAAATAACTGGAATGAATTTCAGAAAGTTATGTTAAATTATGTTGGCGATTCGAAAATTACACAATTAACCGTGAAAAACACTGTAAATGGCACTGTTCGACACGTTAATTTAGCGCTTACCGAATGGAAAATGGATGAGTTAAATCCCGATGTATTAAAAAGTTTGGGGCTTTCCGTATACATGCCATTGCTTGAGCCAGTATTGGGAGAGGTGGTAAAACACTCACCAGCAGCAAAAGCAGGGTTACTTAAAGGCGACCGCGTGCTTTCATTAAATAATAAATCGATTGAATATTGGCATGAAATGTTAGCGTTTATTCAATACAATGCAGACACACCTATTAACGTTGCGGTTCTACGTAATGGAAGCCCGATAATGTTAACCCTAAGCCCAGAAATA
>CAWVYD010000054.1:0-10373 GCA_963934185.1 uncultured Legionellaceae bacterium
AATAATTATTTAAAATCAATCAAGTACAATTTAAATTTTCTTGTTCTTTTGCAGACACCTCACTATCAAACAAAGCCATCGATATTCCTGCAGAAACATCACAATAAAACCATATGAATTAAATTAGATCTTAATGACTCTACGAGGCACAATAAGTGCATGATTTTTTTAAAAAGAGTAATGATATGATAAATAATTCAGAATTTTTAGATCTTCCTCATTCAATAACCTCGCTGAACCTTTCTGGTCAAACACAAGAAACAGCGCGTATTGAAGAAATAGTTCCTGCTGAAGCAGAGGTTACAACTTTGATAGATGTTGAAACCATTGCAACAGTAGATGTTGAAACTGTTGCTGCAAGGCCTGTTACTGAACCTGATGGCCAACCTGTTCCAGTTCCAGTTCTGAGTATTTATAGAGATACGTTATTTAACCCAACTTTTGTAGCCGGAGTAAATCCCCGGAATATTTATTTCTCGAATATTGAGCGCTCTAGTACTGAAAGCAGTGGTACAATGAGTGTTGCGTCGCAAGAAAGTATTCCCATTGCAGAGGATGTTGATAGAATTGCTTTGGCATCTATGTTGTCGGATATAGCTACAGGAGATTATAGAATCTAACCTGGCTAATTCACAGAAAATTGGTGAGGTTTCAGGAGACTTGTACAACCTTCCCGAAATCTCACTAATGTAAAAGGTAATCGAATATGGCAAAGATTACATCTTGGTATTGATGAAAATCATAATATCATTGCATGTGAGTTAACGGATACATCGGTTGGCGATCCAAGTGCGTTACCGGCTCTTCTTGAGCAAGTTGATGATTTTGAAATATTCATGGGCGATGGTTCTTATGATGGTAAGCCAATATATAAAAATATTTTAGACAAATGCCCAGACGCAACCATGGTTGTACCGCCATCTAAGAATACGGTACCTGGAAACAGCGACCATGAGCAAAGAAATGACCACACTGATTTTATCAAAGTGCATGGAAGAATGGCATGGCAGAAAAAGATGAACTACGGTTTGAGAGCGCTCGTTGAGTTAGCCATACTGCGCTATAAAACAATTATTGGTCCAAAACTAAAAGCTTGGAAAATGCCACAGCACAAAACTGAGGCCCAGGTTTCCGCTCGTGTGATAAATAGGATGACCAGTTTAGGAATGCCTAAATCAGTTAAAGTTGTTTAGAAAAAACACTTGCACAGGATGGATCAGATCAATTTTTGATATATTCAACAACGCCGTGAGCATACAAGACCTTTGAAACTGAGAATTAAATTAAAATTAGTGCAAGTAAAATTGCTCTCATAGCAAGTCTCCATTTTAGCTTTTTAACTTAATGAAAATAGATGGTAACCGTTAAAGCTTAAAGCTTTCTTAAAAACTTTAAATTTTTCGTGAGGTTTCGGGAGACTTGTACAACCTTCCAAAAACCTCACGACTGAACCACATTTTTCCCTACAAAAAACGAAAAGAGGCAATAAATTTGCTATTATTGGTTAAGTTATTTTGTCAGCAGGCTCTTAGAAGACTTAATGTTCGGTGTAGAAAACTTCAAAACCAAATTCTTTGCTATAGCTATTTGCACAGGTGATACGGTTAAAAAAATTGGCTCTAGCCTTTTTTTTATAAATAAATTGCTGTATGGGAGAGCCCCACAAAATATTTCAGATCAGGTATTATTATACTTACTGCAAGCAATAAGCTCTTTTCTAATTATTTATGCCATGTATATAAGTCGCTATCAGGCTGTAAAAGAATTGTTGTTACAATGGCAGGAAAGTGACGATGACGATGAAGATAAGACACAAGCTAGTATTGCGACAGAACCTGAATGTGCTATTGGCTACATTTTTATTAAAACAATTACTCTTATAAATTTCGTGCTTGTTATGGCGCATGCTTTCTTTGGTTATCAACAAATAAAAAAATTGTTTACTGGTAATGAATCTGTTGATGAAGGTTTATCGCTTGAAGATTACATAATAGGTTTCTACTCATCTATTTCCTCAGCAGCTGTTTTTCTCAGTTTTACCTACCCAAGAGTCATTGCTAATAGTAAAAAATTATTTCATCAACTGCAGCATATAGAACACTTTAATGAGTGCTACGATTTAAAGATGCTATGCCAAGTTTTCATGGCCTCTATTGGTGTATTATCTCTTACCCCAAAAGACTATTATGCTAACTCAAGTGCGCTTAAGAAAACGCCATTATTAGATAAACTCAAAGGACGAGCACATTTTATTGGCGCCTTCATAGGTACAACAGCATCTATTAGCTGTAAATTATTATTTGAGTCAGGCGACCTGCTTGAGCTTATTAGAAACCCCTCCCAAACAGTTTCATCTATTCGCGAAAATTTCTTGATGAACAACCAAGGATATATAAAGTTGGCAGCGATAATTGCATACAGCATTATTATCGAGGGACTGGAGAGCTTCGTAGCCACAGAAAAGGGTATTAACACTAACAGCCCAATCTATCATTTAAGATTTATCGTTGCCGTTCTTATTGCTAGCTCAACAGCAGTGACTGAATTTACTGTTACTTCACGAAGATTCTTTCATAATAGGATAATTACATCTTCTTCATCCGAAAACACACCTTATTTTGCACTGCAAAATCTTCATGCGGGTAATCATTATGAAAACTATGGTTCTATAACAGAGGTAGGTACCCAATCTGATCTAAATGATGAAAGTTACCACGACCTTAAGCCACAAATGGTTTCATCTTTAGCCGAAATCAACGCTAGAGATTGAGGCCTTAAAACTAAGGCCGCCAGAATGAAGAATTACAATCATTCCACCGATTAAGAGAGGGTCCATGACTAAAAATATTAGCGTATTAGATATTGATTTGGCAAAGACTATTTTTCAACTTGATTGAGTAGACAGTCATGGCAAACGAATCGCTAAACAACGTTTGAATCGAGAGAAATTTATCGCTTACGTTGCTAACCTTCCTTCTTGCCTTATTGGCTTTGATGCATGTGGTCGCTCTTATTATTAGCTCGAAAATTTCAGTCCTATGGTCATGACGTTCGTATGATAGCGCCTTAATTGGTGAAGCCTTTTGTAATGTCGAATAAAAATGATACGAATAACAGCTTCGGAGATCCCCCAAAAACCCCAGGATACGGTTTGTGTGAATTAAAACGCGATGAGAATGTTTTGAATTTTTAGAATTCACTTCGTTAGTGTTAAACTAAAGGCATTCTTTTTTTGAGTATTTGCCTGCCATGTTAACCAGCTTAAGCATTAATAACTTTACCATTGTCAGTAAGCTTCAGATTGATTTTGAGCGGGGCATGACCGCCTTTACTGGCGAGACGGGTGCTGGTAAGTCAATTATGATTGATGCGCTTAGCTTTTTATTGGGCGCGCGCGCGGATATGGGTTTTATTCGTGATGGGCAGGAAGGCTTTGACTTAAGCGCCTCCTTTATGGTTAATACCAATCCCGAAGCAAATGCTTGGCTGCAATCAAATGAACTTAACGCTGATGAAGAGCTGATATTAAGGCGTACGTTAACTGTAAAAGGCCGCTCTCGCGCTTTTATTAATGGGGCATTGTACCCCTTGCAAAAAATACGAGAGCTGGGTGACTTACTCTTACAAATTCATGGCCAAAATGAACAGTATCATTTGCTAAGACATGACGTGCACTGCCAGCAATTGGATGCCTTTGCCAGTAATAGCGGTGTATTAAATAAGGTTCAGCAAGCGTATAAAACACTGCATGCGGTAGAGTTAGAGATTCATGCACTTGAAAATGCAGCCATTCATGACGATCAAAAAGCATTATTATTGTATCAATTGGCTGAATTAGACAGTTTAGCCCTTAACGACGGAGAAGTTTCGCAACTGCATGCTGAGCATAAGCTCTTAATCGGCGCGAGTGATATGATTCAAAGCACAGAAGAAATTGTTCAAATCATGGGGGTGGAACTAAGTGAGGGCCTATTGTCAGGCTTTACTCAATTGCAGCATTTACTTCATGAGCTAGAACACCCACATCCATCGTTAATGAACCTTAAAGAGTTAATTAATGGCGCGCAAATTCAATTGGATGAAAGTGTGGCTGAATTGGCCGAATTTCAGCAGCAGTTAGACATCGACCCTGCACGCTTGCATGAGGTTGAAAAACGTTTAGAGGTGATTTTTGATTTGGCGCGTAAGCATAATGTTCGTTCCGAGGAGTTACTTGAGCATCAAGCGGCATTAAATGAGCAGTTAAAAGGGTTTGAACAAAATGAGCAATGCTTAGCTGATTTAAAGCTAAAGCAAAAAGCGTTGCTTGAAGAATATAAGTTGCAAGCTCAGCGTTTGTCAAAAAGACGTACAAAAGAAGCGCCAGAACTGGCACGATTAATTACACAGTTAATTAAAACGCTAGGTATGCCAAATGGCGAAGTGGTGGTGCAAATGGAAGCGTTAGATAAGGCGTCACTCACCGGAATGGATAAAGTTGAATACATGGTGTCATTAAACCCAGGTTCTGCGCTAAGACCGTTAGGTAAAATTGCCTCGGGCGGGGAATTATCGCGTTTAAGTTTAGCCATTCAAGTGTTAACGGCAGAGAAAAAATCCTACCCAACGTTAATGTTTGATGAAGTTGATACAGGCATTGGCGGTACAACGGCGGCAAAAGTGGGGCAACTTTTACGCCGATTAGGCACGCATACTCAGGTGTTTTGTGTGACTCACCAAGCGCAAGTGGCATCGAATGCAAATTGGCACATTAAAGTTGAAAAAATCATCGAAAACAATCAAACCTACTCACAATTATGCGTGCTTATTGGGGAAGATAAAATACAAGAATTAGCGCGTATGATTAGTGGCGTTGAAATGACCGAACAAACCATGGCGCATGCAAGGGCTCTTTTGGAGCAAATTGAGCTATAGATTGCTCTTGAGTTGCTATTGAGCGCATTCATGATAAACTCCTCGGCATAATCTTTTACTGGGGTGAACTATGACTTGGTCAGTTCCTTTTTTTAATCAAGCTGCCGATAAAGGCCTACGCGCTCTAGAAAGCAGCCTTATGGGGCTGCGCGCTGAAGTAACATGCAAACCTTACTGGAACATTGGCTTTCATGCGACGTCGTTATTTACAATGGCGACTCATGTGCTTCGATCTTTAAACAATGCGCTTTCACTTATTAGCACTGTTTTAAGTGCCCCTTTGTTACTTTTCACCCCCTGGAACATTCCTTTCATTCCCGTCGCATTGGTTGAACACGCTTTAGCAGCCATCATTAGTTTAATCAGCGTGGTTATCACCCCTGTCTTTTTTGCATTTCGTACGCTGTCATCAATGATTGTTGGTTATCAAGAAGGCAGTGATTTAAATTGGGACTGGAACAGTTCTAAAGAGGATGAAAGAAACGATTGGAACGATGCTACAACCATTTTTATCCCAAGTGCTAGCTAGGGCTTTGTCAACAGCATCTAAAAATTTTGTTGGTAATAATGTCCTTTTTGTTGAAATGGTGTCATTAGATGTAATGGGACGTTACCCATTGCATTAAGCAAAGAAATTACGTTAGATTATTCTTTTCAAGCGACAGATGAGTCGGTGAGTTTTGGAGCAGGGATTGCTTCTTGTTTGGGAATGAATTAGAAACAATTTCCAAGTTGTTATAACCAAGGATGGTTGATTTATGACGTACGCTTTAAAAATCTATTTTGCGGGGACGGGACGTAGCGCTGCTGAAATTAAAAGAGAACGAAAAGTAAGTGAAGCAGGTTTATTTGATTCATCGCAAGAAGAAAAAATAATTCGAATTTATTTTTCAGGTTGCCAGGAAAAAGTCATCGGTGGGCGTATTTTTGGGTTAGGCTACTTAACACCGGATCTAATGGTGGTAACAGAAAAGCTTAAGCGTTGTTTTCAAAAACATGATCACGTTTTCTTTGATGCACAAAAATTAAAAAAAATATTTTCAGAGTCTGTTTTATTTGATGATGTTGCTTTTATAAAGACAAACCCTTTATCTGTAATAAATGATATTGAAATTGATAATATCCATTTATACGGATACAGTCGCGGGGCTGTGACGGCTTTTTTAGTTGCAAGAGAGCTTAATGCGTTGGCGGTAGACATGGAGATTTATGCTGAGGAGCCAATCCCTGGTGAATCGAAAATGGGTTTTAAAAAATCATTAGGAAAAAAAGGTGTAAGTTATAATGCTTATCATTTACAACATTGCCAGTACATTAAAAAAGCCACAGTTATTCTAGGGGATCATTCTCACTTAAATGAACCTGGAATATGGTATCGTCAAATGTCTCCAATATTTCACCGTTCAACTCAAGCAGATATTTATCTTATTTCAAAAAACAGCCACAGTTGTTTAGGATTTTATGGTGAATCTCAGTTAAAGAGGCACCAGTTACCTGAAAAAATGAATGTCAGTAATACCTATTATCAGCATTTATTATCGCTGGGATTAAATGAGTTGTGTGATTGTTTAAATGTGGTTGTTTATGGAAAAGAGGAGCGTTCATCAGACACCTGCTTTGAATCTGAAAGCGATGATGTATTAGATTCATTAAGTGCTAATGATGTGTTTTATGGACATTCTCTTCGTATTGAATTGTTGCCAGAGCCTGTTTTTTTGCCTCGAACGTTAAAGAAAAGTTATCATTTTGGTGTGTTAGGGCGCGTGCAATGTGCGCTTAGTAGTAAACAGTGGTACCAGTTAAAATATCAAGCTTTCTATTTGGGCGCCTCATCGTTTGGCTTAAAGCAATATCAATCGTTGTGTGCGCTGTGTTTAAATACTTGGGAAAAACCTCAAGAACAGTATCCTTGTTTAATTCAACGAATTTCTGATGAGAGTGGTGATTTATCACAAAACATTGCGCTGCGTGATTTCATTGTTGAAATGAGCCGGACGTTTAATTATTTTAAACAACAAGCGCCTCATTTACCGCAAATTATGGAACAATTTACCAGTAGGGTTTGGGGCAGTTTAGAAAACATTGTAAGCATAGAAGGTTTAGGTAATTGGCAGATAATAACGGTTTGCTTAAATGATTTATTAAAAAAACATCAACGTATTATTGGGATCGCTGATTATCTTGATTTACGAAATGCTCTGCAAGAAATATTAAAAACAAATGCACTTGAACATCCAACCCTTACTAAATTTCTAAAAACATTGGATGATGAGCGCGTAACATCCGAGCCTAAAATAGCGCAGTCTCTCGCTTATGATGCAGAACCTAAGACAGCATTTGAACTAACAAGAAATGTTTTTTTTAGTACGGTTTCTCGTCGAGAAATTATTTTTAATGAATGCAAGAACCAGCTAGCGTCATTAAATCTATCACTAGAAAATGTGATTGATTTATCTATTTTACTTAATGTTAAGCAAGCAAAAGAGTTATTGAGTTTGCCTGCTGTTAAACAGTTGATAAAGGGCATTAGTTCACAAAAGGTATTAGCCATCTTTATCGAGCAATTACCTGCTGGACTTAACTCTTCATTGGCAAAGGGTATCGGTGATAGCGTTAAGCTCGATCCCCCTGAGAATTATGTAGATGCCCGAGCGCTTGTTTTTTAATGTTTTTTTACGGTGCACAAGTGGGGAGAATAGCAGCTATTCCATCTAAAGTGTTTTCAATGATTTCTTTGCTTGCTTCGAGATCGCTTAAAAAAGATTCGGCTCTAGTAATGTCTTTTTTGGTTCGATAGCTGTCTTTGCAAGCGCTGACTTCTGCAATGGCCATAATGGTACAGGTATGTGCTCGAGTTGGTTGTGGTCGCTCGTTATAGCCAGTATTTAAGTACCAATCGGCAAGATCAACCAAATTAAGTGCTCGGTTCCATTTTGCGTCATATATTAATTTAGCGTTCAATTTAAAGGATAAGCCAGGCTCTGTTAGAATTTGTTCATAGATGGTTTCTACTTCATCCATGTCTCCAGAGTTTGCCGCCGTTTTACATAATGCCAACAGTTCTGCTTTTGTCATCATTAACATCCACTTCTTTTTATAATAGATGTTCATCATATCGCATGAATCTTAAATAATCCTTAACAAGAGAGTTAAATGATTGCGATCTGGCATATTTCATTGCATGATGGTTTTTTGTTCTGTTACTTAATGAGAGGCGAGGCATGCTCCAGTTTTACTCAATAGGTGTTATAAGTATTCTTTCCGCTATATCACCAGGGCCAGACTTTGTGGTCATTACCAAGTACGCACTTTGTGAGAGTAGGCGTCATGCCTTTTTTTGTGCCTTTGGTATTGCACTGGGTATTTTAGTACACATGAGTTATTGCTTGCTTGGTCTTGCGCTTGTTATTAGTCAGTCCATCGTCTTATTTAATGCGATTAAACTGTTAGGCGCAGCCTATTTAATTTACTTAGGCATTCAAGGACTTCGTTCACCCAAAAAAGAGCTACAGATGGCGGGTGAGCTTGCTGGCACATCGACTAAAACCGCTTATCAAGCATTCAAAGAAGGGTTCACTATTAATGTTTTAAATCCTAAATGCTCTTTGTTTATGCTGTCTATTTTCACAATGGTGATCGAACCTCATACCAGTATTGCCGTGCAAGCTGCCTACGGTTTTGAAATTGCCTTGATTGCCTTTAGTTGGTTTTGTATTCTTGCCAGTAGTATTAGTTTACATTTTGTTAAACAACGTTTTGCTTCTGCCCAACACTGGGTGAGTCGTTTGACAGGCGTTGTATTGATTTTTCTAGGCGTTAAAATAGCCCTCAATAAATAATGCATGATTGGTTTTGTCAACACGCCCTAAACACTGTTTAAGGAAAGTAATGTTATCGATTGGAGAAAACGTATCATTGAGAAGCTTGGCTCTTAATGATGAACAATTTTTTTTAAAAGCGGTTGCAGCCAGTCAGACACATTTTGGCGCTTGGGTCAGTCCACTCAATACGGCTAAGGCTTTTTCTGACTTTGTAGAAAAATCACACCAAGACAACCAATGTTCGATGTTAGTTGTGCTCAACGAGACGCAAGAATTTGTTGGTGTGATCAATTTTAATGAGATTGTACGAGGTTGTTTTCAAAATGCTTTCCTAGGATATTACGGTTTCAACAAACATAAAAAGAAAGGCTTAATGACGCAAGCATTAAATTTAGCGATTGATTATGCTTTTTTTCAGTTGAATTTACATCGCTTAGAAGCAAACATTCAGCCAGAAAATACAGCATCGATTTCCCTCGTTGAGCGATGTGGCTTTGTTGATGAAGGTTTATCAGGAAATTATTTAAAAATAGAGGGATGCTGGCAAACGCATAAACGTTTTGCTTTAACCTATGAACGTGCTCAAGCATTTTGGATTGAGGCCGCTCATAAAAAAGAAAAACCATGGCTGCCGGATTTTTCTTTTAAGATAAATGCGTTGAAAGATTTTTTGTTATCACAGCGAAAAGACTTCCAATCAATCGATTCAATAACGTTGTTAGGAGAAGGGTGGGATAATGATGTTTTTTTAATCAACAATGTTTGGGTTTTTCGTTGCCCACGGCGACGAGTTGCAGCCACATTAATTCAAAGGGAAAACGATGCGCTGACGCTTTTAAAAGGAAAGTTTGACATTGAAATTCCTTTCCCGACTTATCAATATATTGGTCCTGCGCATTATCCTTATCCATTTCATGGTTATCAGCTTGTTGAAGGTGACTCTGTTGAGTTGCTTGAATTATCAGAAGCAGTACGGTCAGAGAACATTGAATGTTTCGCGTTATTTTTAAAGAAGCTTCATTCTATCACTGAAAAGGAAGCGTTGAATGCAAATGTTGGCTTTCAAGTGTTTGATAGAACCAATGCTCAAAATATTTCAAAGCAAATATTAGTAAGAGTTGCAGCTTTTCAAGAGAAAAATGTTACAGCAGTGAATGCTGATTTAATACATGCTTTATGTGAAGAGGCATTAAAGGTTGTCTTAGATAAAACAAAGCATTGTTTGGTGCATGGTGATTTGTATTGTAAGCATGTTTTATTTAAAGAAAATAAACTCTCAGCCATTATTGACTGGGGCGATGTTGGTGTTAATCATCCTGTTATTGATTTAGCTGCGCTATACAGCATTTTCCCTGTCTCATGTCATGAAATATTTTTTTCAATTTACGGAGCAGTAGACGAGTCCGTTAAACGTTATTCAATATTTTTAGCACTACACAGCGCATTAGCCTGTCTTGATTACGCCATTGAAAACAACCAGGTAAAATTAATAACAGAATCCAAGCGCACCCTAACCTTAATGGGTTTTATTAAGGGATAAAAAATTTTATTGAATCTTGATGAATGAATTAAAAGTAAAAACAAATTTTACAGATATTTACACACAAGATTCCCCATATGAATATCTAAAAGAAATGA
>CAWVYD010000055.1:0-10350 GCA_963934185.1 uncultured Legionellaceae bacterium
GGAGTTTGTTTAATCAGGAAGCAACAGCATCAAGGATGATAAGCAACGGAGTTTGTTTAATCAGGAAGCAACACCATCAAGGATGGATAAGCAAACAATATTGCTTACCAAGGATCTTTGCCCTCCTTATACTTCGCGCGGACATAAATTTCGCGAAGTATAGTAACACCAATCCGTCTTAGGCTATGCTGCTTCCCGAATTAAAGCAGCCTAGCCTAATCCTTTACTGCTTAGGGCCCATATTTTTCTTCTAAAATCATCTTCGTCATTTTGTTTGTTCTGAGCCACGGCTAAACACGGTCGACGTAATTAGAAGCTCAATAGCCAGACAAAATGACGAAGAAGATGATTCAGATGACAAAGAAAAGGCTTCAGCCCCCTATTGCCTAATAAAAAATTTGTTATGTAAAAGCCTATTTTAAGCTCTCTGAGACGTTTTAAGCTATCCTGGCGTATACCCAAACTCCTTGGAAATACGGGTGTTAGCCTTCGATATTATTTCCCCACTAAAGTGTTAAATAAGTCATTTTAAAACAACGACTTACTGTGTGTGTTGGGCAAAGAAAAATCGTCTGCAAGCGCCGTGCTAGATACCAATCTAGCAACATCACTCATCTTAGCAGTAGAACTGTTTTGATTTAGTAAGTCATGATCGTCACGGTTTTCGCATAACACATCCTGTGGGCCTAATTTTTTTAATAAATGGTAGTGACTGCTTACGCGCTCTAAATTAGCATCATCTAAGTCAAATTGAGTATGCAAAATGGCATCAAAGTGCCGTCTCATACCAACCAACCACTTTAATTGGTCACCTATGTTTAAACAAAGCGCGTAAATAAAATCTGGCGCTGAGAGTAAACCAGAAGAACCAAAAGTAAACGTAGCACTTAGAATAGTGGCGCCATAATTTTGAACTAGAAACACGAGTAACAAAGCGCCTATAAATGGGCTAATGACGGTAATTATCCCGGTTATCATATAAGCCTCTGTTAAACACAAAAATAACGTTACGTTAAATAACACATAGTTCTTAGCACGATCCCACAAACTCGTATTATATTTTAAACCTGAAAATAAAGAACGGAACCTACCTGCCCAAGTAAACAGTACCGCCTGAACTGGTGCGTAACGCATGTGTGATACTTGATAACGATTCCAACACAACCCTGTTTGCATTTCCTCTTTGGCGTAAAGCATTTGATAGAAAAAAAGAAATTCCGCATCGTTATTAAATTTAAATAAACCGTACTTAGGATCACAAAAAAATAAACAATGCTTGTCTGTACCTGCAGGATATTGCAAATAACTGTATCGCTCACTAATGCCTCGACTCAATAACTTAATATTAAGATGGTTACCTTCATTCTCTTTGGCTAAATCTAGCAAGGCCTTCGCTCGATTCATCGTTGTCGCAACCAATAAAGGCGTGATCCGATTATGCTTTATTTTAGCCTGGTCTTTATTTTTATCTAATCGATTCAGCTCAAAGTTCGCTATTGTATCATTAAGTACGTATTGTCCCGAGGTCATATCCGCAGGATTATGCTCTGGTAGTGCCATTGACATCACATAACCATAGCCACTTTGTTTACTGGAGCCTTGCCGCCAATCAGCCTCGTAATTCATTGCCGCTTGTTGATGCTCATGGAATAAGTATGCCAGCGCCATCTGATTTTGCACGCCTTGACGTACTTCAAAATACTGATTCGCTTGATGCCTGTGCCACCATGACGAAGTCTCATTGACCAAAGCCTCTTTTTCCTTCTCTGTCTGGTCCTTAAAATCCGACCATTTCTGATAAAGGTACTCTGTATCGGCTTTATTATAAAAGTGACTTAGCGTGTCATGAAGCGCTTCATAATACGTTCTAACGTTAGTGTTGCAAAAATAAGGTGCTTTAATGGATGGCAATTGAAAGGCGCTGATATACCCAGTACTTGGACGTCGCCCTGCTTGAGCGCAGGCGTCCAGTTCAGTGATAATAGATTTTATTTTTTGAGGAAGCGAGAAACGCTCTAATGGCAACCACAGGACAGGCGAAAAGAAAGCTAAGTTTTCTACCTCAGCAAAGTTCGTTTTCAGGTCTGTAACAATCGAAATTAACGCTAACGAATCATTTTTTGACTCCGCCAATTTAATGCGTGCTTCAAAGTTCTCCAAAACAGGACACAAAACAGCATCGTCGCAATACAAAGCTTTTAAGTCCTTCAGCGCTTTTAAGCAAGTAAATAACGACATAACAACTCATATTAAAGACTTAATGAAGCTTATTGTAAACATATCAGTTGGTCTGTCAATCTGAAATACAGGAGTAGGAACTGTACTCAAATGCCAAAACATATGCCTTGACATTTTTCAAGAGAATACTGATATACTGACACTGACCTGGCGCAGCGATTTTTTGAACCAATGCTTAAAACCTGGGACACCGCCTGATGTTGGTGTTGAGCATGCCCACCTCGTATTGCAGATCATTTATTTGGCCTGCAATGCTTGATGTGGGACGCCTGATCCAACTCATTCGTTTCCCACCTGAACCCCAATGGTTCAAAGTCACCCTTCGCCGGGTTACTTAGCTACCAAGCAAACCTTTCGCTTTAACGGTATCTCGTTCGCTGCAAAGTTCATTATGTGTTAATGCTAATTTTTCTTGACCAAACGCATTATGCTCTAAGCCTTCAACCACACTTAACTGACCATTATCAACTCGGCACGGGTAAGAGAAAATAAGTCCTTTATCAATACCGTATTGCCCGCTTGATGCCAAACACATTGAAAAGGTTTCACCAGCCGCCGTATCATTCAGTAAATTATGAACACCAGAAACAACGCCATTCGCCGCACTCGCAGCAGACGATGCGCCGCGCGCTTTAATAATAGTTGCGCCGCGTTGTTGAACCGTTTGAATGAACGTTTCTTTAAGCCATGATTCGTCGGTTATTACATCGGCAACGGCTTTATCACCAATGCGCGTGTTGTAAAAATCTGGGTATTGAGTCGCTGAGTGGTTACCCCAAATTGTCATTTGACTCACTTGTGTCACATCAACGCCCGCTTTTTGTGCCAACTGCGTACGCGCACGCAATTCATCTAACGTGGTCATAGCGAAGAAACGATCACTAGGAATGTCTAAAGCATTATTCATGGTAATAAGGCAGTTTGTATTACAAGGATTACCAACCACAAACACCCGTGCATCATCAGCAGCATTATCATTAATTGCCTTGCCTTGTTGGGTAAAGATCCCGCCATTCACTTCAAGCAAATCCGCACGTTCCATGCCGCCCTTACGAGGAATAGAGCCCACAAGCAATGACCAATTGGCGCCACCAAAAGCAACGTTTAAATCACTGGTACATGTGATTTTTTTAAGCAATGGAAAGGCACAGTCATCCAATTCCATAGCAACGCCTTCAAGCGCTGGCAAAGCCGCTTCAAGCTCAAGCAATTGCAGCTCAACTTCTGTATGAGGGCCAAACATTTGACCGGATGCAATGCGAAACAATAACGCATAACCAATTTGACCCGCTGCGCCTGTGACCGCTACTTTTACTCTATTCATCATTTAATTCCTCTGTTTGTCTGTATAATGGTGAATATACTACCTTAATCTGATGACCGCTTCCATGATATCAACACCCTTATCTCTCTATGTACATGTACCTTGGTGCATTAAAAAATGCCCTTATTGTGATTTCAATTCACATAAGGCCGAAAAAAACATGGATGAAAATGCTTATGTGGATGCATTAATTCAAGATCTCGATAGTCAGCATGCCTCACTGTCTTCACGCACCATAAACACTGTTTTCATCGGTGGAGGCACGCCCAGCCTGTTGTCTGGGGATGCGTATCATCGATTATTTCAACACATCCGAACGCATTATACTTTAAATGACACTGCTGAGATCACACTTGAAGCCAACCCTGGCACCGTTGATTATGAGCGCTTTAAAAGCTATCGCGACATCGGCATTAATCGCTTATCCATTGGCATACAAAGTTTTAATGATGTGCATCTTAAAAAATTAGGCCGTATTCACTCTGCCAACAATGCTGAAACGGCCATTAACAGTGCAAAAAAAGCCGGCTTTGATAATTTTAACCTTGATATAATGCATGGATTACCTGGCCAAACCGTCGCTGAAGCATTGGGTGATGTGCGCGCAGCCTTAAGCTTTAAGCCGCCGCACTTATCTTGGTATCAACTTACCTTAGAACCCAATACCATTTTTTATAAAACAAAGCCGACCTTACCAAGTGAAGGCGTACTGGCAGACATTGAAGAAGGAGGCTTTCGCCTACTGAACAAGTATCAGCATTATGAAATTTCTGCGTTTAGCCAAGCAAACAAACACTGTCGCCATAATGAAAACTATTGGACATTTGGCGATTATTTAGGCATTGGTGCAGGCGCGCACAGTAAGTTAACCACCGAGACAGGCATTACTCGTTTTGAAAAAAAACGCATGCCAAAAGATTACATCGCTGCGCCATGCATCAACATAAATCAACGCGAAATGGGTAAAGATGCTTTACCCTTTGAGTTTATGTTAATGGTATCACGCTTAAAACGCCCGATTGAAAAAAAACTGTTTGAACAACGTACAGGCCAATCTATAAGCTGCATTAGCAACCCGCTAGAAGAAGCTGGTAAGCTTAATTTAATTACCGAGAATGAACATGCCATTCAAATCACAGAGCATGGCTTTCGCTTTTTAAATGAGTTTCAGGGATTATTTCTCTAAAACCAGCAAATTAAGTATACTCTTTTGATACTAAATACAGAGATCCATTAATGACCATCCTCCTTGCCCTTATTTTGATCGTTGTCGCTTATTTACTTGGCTCCACATCCAGCGCCATTATTATTTCAAAAATAATGGGCTTGCCTGACCCGAGGAGTGAAGGCTCAAACAACCCTGGCGCCACCAATGTGCTCCGATTAGGCGGCAAAAAAGCAGCAGCCATCGTATTATTTTTAGATGTTTTAAAAGGCATCTTACCCATAATACTTAGCCACATTTATCAAATGAGCAATCCAGCCCTCGCTTGCATTGGCCTTGCTGCCGTTATAGGCCATGTATTTCCTCTTTACTATCAATTTAAAGGCGGCAAAGGCGTAGCCACCACACTCGGCGTTTTCTATGGCTTAAATGTTTTTTTTGGTTTGTTTTGCACCGCTGTTTGGCTCATATCACTGCGACTTAGCCACTATTCCTCCCTGTCATCGCTCATCATGATTGGCCTTGCCCCTATTGCCGCACTTGTTTTTTTTCAGCCATGGCTAACCGCATTACCCTTAGTCTTAATGGCCTTACTTATCGCGCAGCAACATAAAGAAAACATACAGCGATTAATAAATCATACCGAATCTAAAACAACGCTCTTTAGCAAAGAAACATAATGCGCTAAGCTATTAAGACACTTCGTTAAACAATAAGAACCTGAATGACTAACTTACCGAATTTTTTTGATATTGATTTAAACAGCTATAACCAACAGCTGTCTGATAAATTAAATAACTACCGTCTATGCATTGACGTTTTAATCCGTCAAACCTCTTTTACCTGGGATAATTTAATGCAACCCTTGGATAATATGGATGATGATTTAAGCCATTTTTGGTCTCCTGTTTCACATTTGCATTCTGTGGTTAATAGCAAAGAGTTACGCAGTATTTACAAAAAAGCCGTAACAGAATTATCGGTATATTCAACGGAACTTGGTCAAAATCAAGCGCTCTATCAAGCCATTAAATCCGTAAAACCTGGCAATGATATTGAGAAAAAAATTCTCAATGATGAATTGTTAGGCTTTAAGCTGTCCGGCGTTGCATTAACCGATGAGAAAAAAGCGCGCTTTTCAGACATTCAAACGAAACTCTCTGACTTGTCTACTCAATTTGAAACCAACCTTTTAGACTCAACAAAAGCTTGGCGCAAAGAAATAGCCACGCTTGAAGCATTAGCTGGGCTACCCGAGCACGCCATCAACACCGCCAAACAATTAGGCAAAAAAAACAATAACTACGTTTTAACCCTAGATGCGCCTTGTTTCCAAGCAGTCGTTACTTACGCTGATGATGCCGCGCTAAGACAAGCAATGTATCAAGCCTATGTTACGCGCGCTTCCGATCAATTTGCCATTGCGCCGGAGTTTGATAACAGCAAGCTCATTGAGGAAATACTGGCTTTAAAACATGAAAAAGCAAACTTACTTGATTTTAACAATTACGCAGAGCTGTCCCTCGCAACGAAAATGGCGCCGTCCACCTCTAAAGTAATGGATTTTTTAAACGAACTAGCAGATAAAAGCCTAACACAAGCCAAAGAAGAGTTTTATGAGTTAGAAACTTATGCAAACACCACATTAAACGCATGGGACGTTGCCTATTACAGCGAAAAACAGCAACAAGAACATTACGCCATTTCACAAGAAGATCTTCGCCCCTACTTCCCTCAGTCAAAAACCATTCAAGGCATGTTTAGCATTGCCAGCAAATTGTATGATATTCATTTTGAGCAACAAACAACGGTAAGTACCTGGCACCCAGACGTTGTCTATTTTGAGCTATACAACAAAGATGGCAGCCCCCGTGGCGGCCTTTACATGGATTTATATGCACGTGAAAACAAACGTGGCGGCGCTTGGATGGATGATTTTATTTCCTATCGTAAAAAAGACGACGATTCCTACCAAAACCCCATTGCTTTCCTAACCTGTAATTTTGCGCCTCCTTCCGAAGGCGAAGAAGCTTATTTTTCTCACGATGAAGTCTTAACCCTATTTCATGAGTTTGGCCATTGCCTGCATCACCTTATGACTAACGTGCCCTACCTTGCTGCCAGTGGCATCAATGGCGTTGAATGGGATGCGGTTGAATTGCCTAGCCAAATTTTTGAAAATTGGTGTTGGCATAAAGACGCATTAATCCCGCTGACTAAGCACAAAGAAACAGGTGAGTCATTACCAGATGAGTTGTTTGAAAAATTAATCAATGCCAAAAATTTTCACTCAGCCATGACCATGCTTCGTCAAATTGAATTTTCACTGTTTGATTTTTCAATTCATAAAGATTATTCAGCAGCAAATCCCGTTAATGTACTGACCACCTTAAATGAATTACAAGATAAGTTAAGCGTTATACCTGGGACTGCATATAATCGATTTCCTCACGCCTTTTCTCATATTTTCGCCGGAGGATACGCAGCAGGTTATTACAGTTATAAATGGGCCGAAGTGTTATCAAGCGATGCCTTTGCCCGGTTTGAAGACGAAGGCATTTTAAGCAAAGCAACGGGTAAATCCTTTTTAGATGAGATATTATCCCGTGGCAGTTCACGCAGCGCCCTCGAATCTTTTGTGGCCTTTAGAGGCCGCGAACCCAACATTGATGCGCTTATTCGCCATAACGGTATTACAGGCTAAGTAACACGGTTTATAAATTAAGCAGTTGCGTTATTTTTTGAATGCTGGCTATGATGGCTTCATTGCTTTTAGGGGCAATAAAAATAGTATCATCGCCAGCAATGGTGCCTAGCGTATCAAGTTGAATTCGATGTTGATCAACGACCCTTGCAACCATGCTGGCAGCGCCTGGCGTCGTATGAATAACAATCATGGTTTCATTTGAAGTAATACTAAGCACCCATTGTTTCATTATCATCTTTTCTTGTGGTGAGGACAGTTCATGAATAAGCCCGGACTCATGAGGCAGTCGATACTGCGTTTTCCCCTGCCCATCCACCAGCTTTACCGCACCAATTTGATTCAATAAGCGTGATGCCTTTGGCTGACTGATAACAATCCCATCTCGCTCTAATTTTTTCCTAATTTCAAGCTGTGTATGGGCATTACCCTCTAAGAGAATCGTTCTCAATGCAGACGTTGTTGACGCCATCAAAAACACCTTTTTTAATTTCTAATATCCTTATATTAACAAACCAGCCTCAAACAAACAAATTATTCACTACCTGAGCAAAAAAAAACCTTGCGCGGCATGAATAATTATTCTATTATAGTGAATACTTATTCATTTGTTGTAAGCCCAATGTTCGAAGACTTCTCTTTTGAGACTGAAAACCTAAACTATTCTCACATGGTCGCTGGCTTAGCCGCCTTTGGAACCGCGCTTCAAAATTATCAAGCCGTTGCTCTGGCGCTTGCTGATTTAGCTAAGGGCACCATTCCAGCAACACGATGGTTAAATTGGTCTATTCAGATAAGTGCCCTAGGCGCGGGTGGCTTATGCAGTGGCATGGTTAACTTCTGGATGAACGTTGAATTATTAGAAGATTTTTCTAAACGAGCGAACTCAAACGAAGATTATCAATACAAACGTTTAAACTTAACGGCGTGGCAGACCATACAATATTTTGGTGGCATTTTTGTTTTTGTGGTAACCGGCATATTATTTGGCCTAATGGCTTTCACCTTTGCCATGACAGGCCCATTAGCCATCTTATCCATTGGTGTTGGTCTCTTCGTTGCCGGGATCATGACCATTCAAGAAGTTGAGACCTGGTTGTGCAGCTATGATCATAATGATGCAACCTCAACGGATGATTTAACGAATTCCCAATTGATAGGCAAATACATTGGCCACATCGTTGCTATCATCAATGTAATCGCGCTTAGCTTATTATTTGCCTTAAGCGTCGCTCAAGCGCTCATAGCCCTTCATTTCGCCGCAGTTCCAGCATTAATCGCCGGCTTTGCCGTTGCCTTTACCTTCGGCGCTTTTACTGAACATTTTTTTTATGACACTTACTTAGCTAATTTTTGCCAAAATTTTTCCGAGGAAATAAAGCAGCTACACAGCGCACCGAAGGCCTGGTTTGCCTATCTCTGCGTTTCAGTCAATGCGCTGGTTAATGCGGCACTGACTTATGCAGGCATTCAAATTTTAACGGCTTTATTAATCGCAACAAACATTGCCTTACCACCCGTTGCGGTGATCACCGCAATCACCGCGGTATTGGCTTTTTTTGCTGGCAGCGCCTCCTTTATATTAGGCCTTGATTTTAAAAATAGACAAAATAAAAAAGCTGTTGTTGAAGCCACTGAATCAGAAAAAGTTGAAGAAGAGAAAGTAGAACAAAAAGACGAAAAAGAAGAAGAGCAACAACACCCTCCCTCTTTTGCAAAAAGCTCATTAGGATTGTTTGCAACAAAAGCAACTGACCTTGCTGAAAATTCAGATGACTTTAAACCAGAGGTTACGCCTTTAACTCAAATGACGGCTTAAGTGTTAAGGGGTGTTGACATATACCCAAACTACTTCAAGATGCGAGTTTGGGTATGGATTTTATTGAGTAAACTCGTCATAAGCCTTTAATGCTTCAGCCGCATACATTAATGACGGACCACCACCCATATAGACAGACATACTGCACACTTCGTTAATTTCTTCTTTCGCAGCACCAAGCTTAATAAGCGTTTTGACGTGAAAACCGATGCAACCATCACAGCGAACAGCAATACCAATGGCTAATGAGATAAGCTCTTTAGTCTTTTTATCCAAGGCACCGTCTTTTGTCGCCGATTGTGACAGCTTATGAAATGCCCCCATCACGTCTGGTTGTTCTTTAGTTAATTGGGCACTGTATTTTGTTATATCTCTGGTCAACTCATTAAACGTCTGCCCACTCATAATCCTTTTCTCCATTAATTTAAGGTGCTACTTGACCTTGTCTATTTATTAAGCTTCAATGCGTACATCAATTTAATACGAGGAAATTTTAATGTCAATTATGCCTGATCATATGATCCGCCGCATGGCTCAAGAGCACACAATGATCGAACCCTTTGAACCTCAACAAGTGCGTGAAATAAATGACCAAAAAATTATTTCCTTTGGCACCTCAAGTTATGGTTATGATGTGCGCTGCGCGCCAGAATTTAAAGTGTTTACTAACATTAATTCTGCCGTAGTCGATCCTAAAAACTTTGATGAAGGTAGCTTTGTTGATATTGAATCAGATGTTTGCATCATTCCGCCAAATTCGTTTGCACTTGCCAGAACGGTTGAGTATTTTCGAATTCCTAGAGACGTGCTAACCATTTGCCTTGGCAAATCAACCTACGCACGATGTGGGATCATTGTAAATGTGACGCCTTTAGAACCTGAATGGGAAGGCCATGTTACGCTGGAATTTTCAAACACCACGACCTTACCTGCTAAAATCTATGCGAATGAAGGCGTTGCTCAAATGATTTTTTTAACCGCAAATGAGATCTGTGAAACGTCATATGCGGATCGCGGTGGTAAATATCAAGGTCAGCGCGGTGTTACGTTACCTGCAACTTAATGATTAATCATCGTCATCATAGGTATCATCCATATCA
>CAWVYD010000056.1:0-10307 GCA_963934185.1 uncultured Legionellaceae bacterium
CAGGACATACTTCACCATGTTCATCTGTAAATTGAACGGCATCAATAGTACGTAATAACTCATCAATATCGCGGCCAATCGGTAAATCATTAACGATTTGTGAACGAACAATGCCATCTTTATCGATGATGAACGCGCCACGAAAGGCAACAGAAGCAGCGGGATGCTCAACGCCGTATGCTTGACAAATGGTATGTGCAACATCGGCAGCCAAGGTATAACGTACTGGGCCAATACCACCCTCATTACGTGATGTTTTACGATATTTGTTATGAGAAAATTGTGAGTCGATGGATACAGCAACGACTTCAACGCCACGTTTTTCAAACTCTTCCATACGATTGTCTAATGCAATAAGCTCAGAAGGACAAACAAATGTAAAATCTAATGGATAAAAGAATACAAGGCTGTATTTACCTTTGGTTTCTTCTGAAAAATGATAACTATTGACGATTTCGCCATTACCCTTTACTGCTGCGACATTAAAATCTGGCGCTTTTCTACCTACTAATACTGTCATTTCTTATTTCCCGTCTGTTTATAATTTCATTAAATCCGACACTCTTCAACATCATGTTTTTTCGTAACACTGCAAAACGTCAATTAAATCGCTTGGATCATTTCCTTCAATTCACCGGATTCATAAAGCTCACCAATAATGTCACAACCGCCGACGAATTCGCCTTTAATATAAAGCTGAGGGAACGTTGGCCACTGCGCATATTGAGGCAATGTTTGGCGAATGTCTGGGTTAGACAACACATCCACATACGCATAATCAACATCAAACGTATTTAAAATTTGCGTTGTACGGGATGAAAAGCCACATTGCGGCATCTCAGGCGACCCTTTCATGTACAAAATAACATCATTGCCTTCGATTTGTTCTTTAATTTTATCTATTGTCTCACTCATAAACACTCCGCTAAATGCAAATGGGAATTATACCCAAAATTTCCCAAAATGCGTACTTTTAGGAGCAGATATTATTTTAGAGGCAGCGTTATCAGTTAATTTGCTATCACTCACATTCCTATTTAAACTGGCGCATTATTAATAAAATCTATAAACGGAGTCATCCATGTCTTTCACATTACCTGCCCTTCCTTATGAATTAGATGCCTTAGCACCTCACATATCAAAAGAAACACTTGAATATCATTACGGCAAACACCACAATACTTATGTGGTAAATCTTAATAATCTTATCGAAGGTACTGATCACGCAAACAGCAGTTTAGAAGAGATAGTTCTTAACAGCGACGGCGGCTTATTTAATAACGCAGCCCAAGTATGGAATCATACGTTTTACTGGCATTGCTTAAGCCCTAATGGCGGCAATGAACCAACGGGCGAGTTGTTAGCTGCCATACAAAAAAGTTTTGGTTCCTTTGCTGAATTTAAAACTGAGTTCACCAAAACGGCCGTAACAACCTTTGGTGCTGGCTGGGGCTGGTTAGTTAAAACTGTGGACGGTTCTCTTGCATTACAAAGCACCAGCAACGCACAAACACCATTAACCGACAGCACGGTTACACCACTATTAACCTGCGATGTATGGGAACACGCTTATTATATTGACTACCGAAATGCACGTCCTAATTATTTAAATGCATTTTGGAATTTAGTTAACTGGGACTTCGTTGCTAAAAATTTAGCTAAATAAAATCACTTTTACCCTTCCCCTTTAACACGAGAGGGGAAAACTTAGTAGCGGATAAATAATAACTTATTAAATTAAAATTTTTAAATTACTAGGTATCATATACATCCCATCCTTAAGTAAATTAAAATAATAAGTTATTTGTGCCCCATTACTTAGGAGCATGTTTATGAAACGCATTACAAGTTACCAACCGCAAAACATCAGTTTCACCCACGGTGAAGGTCATTGGTTATGGGATACGGATGGTAAGAAGTATTTTGACGCCTTATGCGGCATTGCCGTCACCAGCTTAGGCCACAACCACCCCAAAATCACCAAAGCCATTCAAGAACAAGCGGCTAAATTACTGCACACCTCTAATTTATTTCAAATTACTGAACAAAATGTGCTGGCTGAACGATTAACGACGTTAAGCGGTATGGATCAAGTTTTTTTTGGCAATTCTGGCGCTGAAGCCAATGAAACGGCCATTAAAATTGCTCGCCTTTTCGGACATTCAAAAGGCATTGAAACGCCAAGCATTATCGTTATGGGAAAAGCCTTTCATGGTCGCACCATGGCAACGTTAACCGCCTCTGCCGGTAGAAAAGGGCAAGCAGGCTTTGAACCACTTGTGCCAGGTTTTGTGCGCGCCCCTTATAATGACATTGATGCAATCAATGCCATTGCTGAGAATCGTAGCGACATCGTTGCTATTATGATTGAGCCGATTCAAGGCGAAGGTGGTGTTAATCCACCAGATAATGATTACCTTGTGAAATTAAGAGCCATTTGCGATGACAAAGGCTGGTTATTAATCCTTGATGAAATTCAAACAGGCGTTGGCCGAACCGGCAAACTGTATGATTTCATGCACAGCGACATTACGCCAGACGTCTTAACCACTGCTAAAGCCCTTGGTAATGGCGTGCCCATTGGCGCCTGCCTGATGAGTGGCCCAGCATGCAATTTACTGCAACCAGGCAAACACGGTTCCACCTTTGGCGGCAATCCTTTAGCCTGCAAAACGGCCTTAACCGTGCTTGATGTTATTGACGAAGAAAACCTATGCAGCAACGCAGAAATAATGGGGGATGCGTTACGCCATGCATTAATTGGCAAGCTATGCATGATGCCCGAAGTACGCGGCGTGCGCGGCAAAGGCTTAATGATAGGCATCGAGCTCGACAGACCGTGTCGAGATATTTACCCCATCGCATTAGAAGAAGGCTTGTTGTTGAGCGTCACCAGTGACAATGTTATCCGGCTGTTACCACCGCTTACGCTCAAGCAAGCAGACGTTGACTTCATTGCTGACAAGGTGAGTACAATTATTGAAAAATATTATAATTAAGCCCCCCCAACTTACTTAGGCCGTGTTGACCATTCATTGTGACGTGAGCGATAAACTAGAAGCCATTCTTAATAAGGGCAATACAAGCGATAAAGCCAATAACAAGTCCCGTTATGAAACTGATGATACCGCCACTATGAGTGATGATGAGGACTACTCACTTTTTACAAACTCAAGCATTGACTAACAACTGCTAGCAAGTTTTGTTGCCAAGGATCGAACGCATCAAGCTCAGGCCATTTACGTAACCAGGTATGCTGGCGTTTGGCTAATTGTCGAGTAGCTGCAATCGCTTGTTGTTTCATTTCATCAAAGGAACACTGCCCATTTAAATAAGCCAGCATTTGTTTGTAACCAACGCAGCGCATTGAGCTCAAATCGTCCGTTAAACCTTGCCTTTTTAATTGTCGTACTTCTTCTTCAAACCCTTGCTCAAGCATCATTTCAAAACGTTGCGCGATAAGCCCATGTAACTTACTTCTATTGTGTGGAATTAATGCAATATTAATAAAAGAATGGTCACTCGGCGCAACGTCTTGCGCTAATAAATCACTCATCGGTTTGCCGGTTAATTCAAACACTTCCAAAGCGCGCTGTATTCTTTGCGCGTCATTTTCATTAATTTTGGCTGCTGAGATAGGATCGCACTGACGTAAACGTTGCTGTAATACTGCAAGTCCCTTGCTTTCACGTTCTTGATTTAACGCTTCTCTCAAGGCTGGTTTGCTTTCCGGCAAGGTATTTAAGCCCTGTTGTAACGCTTTAAAATACATCATAGTACCGCCCACCAATAAAGGCGTGTTACCTCGCGCTTGAACGGCTTTAATTATCGGATTAACGTCTTCTATAAATTGAGCCGCACTGTAACTTTGCCATGGCGTAATAACGTCAATTAAATGATGCGGGTATTTTTCTAATAATTCTTTTTCTGGCTTAGCACTGCCAATGTCCATGCCTTGATAGATCATCGCGGAATCGACGCTGATAAGTTCTAACGGTAAAGCGTCGCACAGCGCCATGGCTAAGGCCGTTTTGCCTGCGCCAGTTAATCCCATTAAACAGATAACATCATTACTTTTCATTTAACATTGCTTGCCATTGTTGTTCGGTGACGCACTTGTACGCTCTGCTTTGTTTACCTTGTTGCCTTTGTTCAATTAAAAATCGCATTAAGCCATTTTTCTCTGACTCACTTAATTGCGATAAACACATCATTTGATGCGATGCAATGACTTTTTCAACAGTCGCTTCATGTCTTTGCGCCATTGCTTTCATACAATTGGGTATGTCTAAATGCGGCGTCATCACAGGAAAGGCCCTTACAGCCAAGACATTATTCGCCATTGGTAACGCTTCAAAACCATAACGTTGCACACGTTCAAACGGGAAGTATTCTAATTCCTTCGCGGTTAAAGGCACCATTAATGGCACTAATACAGGCCTTGAAACCAATGTTTTATCAGACCTTAATGCCTGCTCTAAACGTGATAATAACTGTTGCTGATATAACTGAGGCACATTGAAAATAAAACTCTGCCCATCATGCACCAATAACCCATGTGTTTTATTAAGCGGAATAATTTGTCCATCAATGATGGTAGCCATTATTCTATGAGAGGGCACATTTACCACCGATGAAAGTTCTAATGAACGCTCAGTCGCTAAGAGGATTTCCTCTGCAACTATCGGCTTTAAGTCATCTTCTTGCGAAGTTTTTTCAACCGTTTCTTCTGAGCTTTCTGCCAGCTGTTTACTTAATACGCTAACCATAAAATCATGCACGCTACGTGGCGATTTAAATCGTACTTCATGTTTGGTTGGGTGCACATTAACGTCCACCTCTTGTGTTGGTAAGTTAAAATAGAGCAAAAAACACGCCGCTCGGCCAGGGTATAAATAAGGTTCATAGACTTTACGCACCGCATGCATTAAGACTTTATCTCGCACCATACGACCGTTTAAAAACAAATACTGTAAATCCGTTTGACTGCGCAAATAGTCTGGCGAACCTAGCCAACCTTTTAATTCAAACTCATCTCGCGCGCTCTCAAAATAACTACTGGAGGCCATAAAAGCTTTACCTAAGACCCGTGAAATCCTTCTCATCACATCGCTATCGGTAAAAGCTGCGGGCAACTTCAAATGTGTTTTACCGTTATGCGTTAACTGAATACTTAGCTCAAACCGGCTTAAGGCAATTTTTTTAACCACCAACTCTATGTGTGTAAATTCCGTTTTCTCACTTTTTAAAAACGTACGCCTTACAGGCACATTATAAAATAAATCGCGCACCTCAATCGTGGTGCCATTGGGGTGCGCCGCCGCTCGTACAACATGATCGTCATTATCACTAATACACAGTTGGCTGGCCGTTTCTTGCTTTCCTGGTTTTGACGTTAACGTAAAACGAGACACTGAGCTAATGCTGGCCAATGCTTCACCGCGAAAACCGAGACTATGCAACGCCATTAAATCATCGACAGATTTAATTTTACTGGTCGCATGAGGCGCAACGGCAAGCAGCAGTTGCTCGCTTGGAATACCGCTGCCATCATCTCGCACTCGGCATAAACCTAAGCCACCTTTTTCAATATCAATCACTAACGCAGTCGCATTGGCATCAAGCGCATTTTCTAACAGCTCTTTAATTACTGATAATGGCCGTTCAACCACTTCACCAGCAGCAATTTGATTCGCAACGTTTTTTGGGAGTTGTTTTATTTCTGCCAAACTCAAAAATATACCTCTAACGTTTGACCAATGGATAAACGAGCACTGTTTAACTTATTACTTTGCTTTAGTGACACCATTGATATCTTAAATTTGTGAGCAATACCGGATAGCGTATCACCTCGTACTACGCGGTACGTTTGAGAGCGATGCGCCATCGCACTGTCGCGCGGTGGATGCTCTTTAAAATAATGGGTGAGCCCTTTTAAAATCGAGTTCGCCAATTTACGCTGATAACCACCACTTGCCAATAAGCGCTCTTCGCTGCTGTTTGAAATAAAACCTGTTTCAACCAAAATAGACGGGATGTCTGGCGATTTAAGCACAACAAATCGCGCTTGTTCGACGTCATCATGATGCAATTTTGCAATGGTATTTAAATCACTCAGTACTTTTTGACCTAAGGTCAAACTGGCGCTAATCGTTGCCGTTTGCGATAAGTCTATCAACACCGAACGAACCATACCGTTGTCATCATCAAGATCCGATAAATCAACGCCGCCTAACTCAGAATGGTTTTCTGACGCTGCAATCCATCTCGCAGCCTCACTGGTAGCACCGCGTTGCGATAACGAATAAACAGAAGCGCCGCGTGAACGACGGTTTAAAAAGGCATCGGCATGAATTGAAATAAAAATATCGGCCTTATACTCCCGAGCTAAAGCCAAACGTTTTCTTAGGCCTACGTAATAATCACCCCGGCGCGTTAAGTGCGCAGTCATGCCGGGCTGCCTATCAACCATTGCTTTTAATTTCTTCGCTATTTGCAAAACAACTCGCTTTTCTTGTGTGCGTCTAGCGCCCATCGCACCGGGATCCTTACCGCCATGCCCCGGATCAATCACCACGACCACATCGCGATGAACAACGTTCATTTTTACTCGAGCTCGCGCTTCTTCTTCTTTTAAAAAAGGTAATAAAACAGACGGTAAGTTTTCTACTTTCGCCGCGCCTTTTTGCGCTACTTGAGACAGCGTTAATAAAAGCTCTGCGCCTTTCGCTGAGTTAATTTTTTTTGTTGATAGCGTTGTGCCTGGAAGTACGTCCAACACCAAACGCATGTTATTTTTCCCTCGTCTTGCAAAACGAACCGTTTTAATAAAATCCGTCTGGCTGGATAATTTTTTTAACGAGCTTTTTACGCTTAAGTCCGAAAAATCAAACACGATACGTGAGGGATTACTTAAAATAAACTGATGATAGTTTGGTGTCTTCGAAAAAAAAAACGTCAGTAACGCAGAGTTTTTCGTTGGGTGCGCGACAGAAAAACGATCTAAGGTAGTCGCTTGAAGATGCTGCGAGCTTAACAATAAAAACAAACTTATTAATAATCGATGAATGGTCGCAATCATTTAATTAATTCTCCACTGGTAATGAACAACAAATAAAAATAAATACTTCTCATCTATTACGGGTACTAGGCCGTGTTGATAATTCATTTTGAAACGCTTGTAATATATTTTTTCCAATCTTACTTATTGATTGTATGTTAATTTTTCGTTTCTCGCCAAAATCAATGCTATTTAAATGCACGTGAAGATCTGCCTTAGGTAAAGACGTTACTTTTTCTGGCCATTCAATTAACATAATGGTTGAGTCAGTGTAGTACTCTTCAAAGCCTATGTAATGTAATTCATCTTCATCTTCAATACGGTATAAATCCATATGGCTAAAGGTTTTATCCGCAACGTCATAGGTTTCAATAATGGAAAACGTTGGACTTTTAATTTTTGCAGTCACGCCTTGCGCCCTCAAAAAAGCCCGGATAAAACAACTTTTTGCTGCGCCAATTTCACCTGAAAAATAAAGCATTAATGACGTTTCTGACGATGACAAGTGACGCGTTTCATCACGGTTACAATAAACATCAACTGCTTTTGCTAACACCATTGCGCATGCATTGGTTTGAGATTCATCGTCTAAGATGGATTGATAAGAAGCCTTATCACCTTGTTTATCTATCATATTGAATACGCATGTCTTAAATGATTCACTACATCGCCCGCTAATAATGCGGTTCTACTTAACTTTTTCATGGCTAAATCACCCTGTTCGACACCGGCTGATTTAGGATGTTTGATGCCCTTTGGCTGACAGTGACATAAACGATACCTAAGCTGGACATTGCTTAATTTTATCAATAATCAAGCTGGTTTTATACCCTTTAACCATCGGCAATAAATGAATTTTACCGCCCTGTGCTTCGACTAAATTTCGCTCAATGCATTCGTTACCGTATTCGGCGCCATTGGTATGAATTTGCGGCTTTAAACGTTCTAACCAAGCATGAGGCGTTGTTTCCTCAAACAAAAACACGTAATCCACACAAGACAATGCAGCTAACATACGCAGCCGCATTTTTTCATCGTTAATAGGTCGATGCACCGATTTATAAGACTTAATCGACGCGTCCGAATTAAGCCCTACCATCAACACATCGCCTTGTTCCTTAGCGTTAAATAAACCGTAAATATGGCCTAAATGCATGATGTCATACGAGCCATTATTGGTTACAACGATTTTAGCCTGTTGTTTTAACTCAGCTGCGATGTTTACAAGTTCATCTACCGTTTTAATCTTATTTTCAAGCGCTAGGTACGTCATCACAGTCTTCCTAATTTAAGTTCCCGTATGCCCAAAACCACCTTCACCGCGCTGTGTTTCTTTAAACTCATCCACCACATTAAAGCCCACTTGCACAACGGGCAAAAACACCAGCTGAGCAATGCGATCGCCCACTTCAATGGTGAAAGAGTCATTGCCACGGTTCCAACAAGAAATTTTTAATTCGCCTTGATAATCCGAATCAATCAAACCCACTAAATTACCTAAAACAATACCATGCTTATGACCAAGGCCTGAGCGAGGTAAAATGGTTGCCGCTAAACTAGGATCTGCAATGTAAATGGACAAGCCTGTTGGGATAAGAACGGTTTCGCCTGGCGCTAAACATAATTTTTCATTCAAACACGCTCTTAAATCAACCCCTGCTGAACCTGCGGTTGCGTAAGCCGGTAAGGCAAATTCACTACCAATACGTTTGTCTAAAATTTTTACTTGTATTTGTTTCATTTGGTTTTATTTCCCATCATTTTAATTTCAATTTCTTGAGCTATCACGTCTATTAATACATGCGCTAATGCGTCTTTTTTCATTTTTTTAAAGGCTATTTTTTTGCCTAACGCCCCGTATAACGTCACTTCATTTTCGGCACTATTAAAACCATTACCCTCAATGCCTACTTGATTAGCAATGATTAAATCAAGGCCCTTATTAACTAATTTCTCTTTAGCAAAGCGCTCAATTTCGTGCGTTTCAGCCGCAAAGCCTACCACAAAATCACACAATCGATTTAAGCCAACCTCAGCAACAATGTCTGGGTTTTTCGTTAATGGCAGTATTAACTCATTCTCCGATGTTTTTTTCATTTTTTGTGTGCTGATATCTTGACAACGATAGTCACTTACTGCAGCAGTCGAAATAAAGACATCCGCGTCACCAATACGTTGATTCACGGCATCAAACATCTCAAGCGCTGACGTCACTGAGTGAACCTTCATCTTTGGAGAAAAATTAATCGGTGTTGGTCCCGCAATGACCGTCACTTTGGCGCCAGCATGAGCGGCAGCCATCGCTAGGGCATAGCCCATTTGGCCAGATGATTCATTACTTACATAACGAACAGGGTCTAAATATTCACGCGTCGGCCCCAATGTTATCAATACGCTTTTACCGTGCAATGCATTGCCTTGAAAGCACTGAGTCAACGCCGGCAAAATAGCTTCTACCTCACTCATGCGTCCCAAACCAACATCACCACAGGCTTGCTCACCCATTTCTGGGCCAATGCTTTGGAAACCAAGCTCATGCAGCATGGTCATGTTTCGCTGAACCGCTGGGTTTAACCACATGTGCATATTCATGGCTGGGCAAAGCACCTTCTTTGCCGTACTTGCCAAACAAACCGTGGTTAATAAGTGACAAGCGCTCCCCTGAGCAAGCTCAGCAATCACATTCGCGCCCGCTGGTGCAATAACGATTAAATCAGCCCAGCGCGCCAATTCAATATGCCCCATACCTGCTTCCGCCTCAGTGTCCAATAACGAATCTCTAACCGCTTCACCCGATAGCGCTTGCATGGTTAGTGGCGTAATGAATGCTTTACCGCCTTGCGTCATAATGACTCGCACCTGCGCGCCCGCTTTTGTTAAACCACGCACCAAAAATGCTGACTTATAAGCAGCAATGCCACCCGTTATACCTAATATTATGTGTTTGTTTGCAAGTAATGATAAATCGGACATGAGTCGTGCCATTTAGCGACAAAATTATGCGATTGAATATACACGTCTCAACACCAAAAAACAAAGAAACTGCATCAAAAATAGACAAATCAAAACTAACTACGCTAGATTAACATAGAATTCTTGCTTTTAAATTTTAGTTTTGATATAAAGCTACGCTAGATCGAAAGCCAACACTGGAGCAATCAACCATGGCAAGAGTATGTCAGATCACCGGTAAACGACCGATGACAGGTAACAACGTGTCTCACGCACACAACAAAACAAGAAGACG
>CAWVYD010000057.1:0-10298 GCA_963934185.1 uncultured Legionellaceae bacterium
CTACCAATAAAATCAAATTAAAAAACAAAGCAATGTTTGCAATCACACCAAACATACGATAATAAATCACCATGGCAATAACGATTAACAACATGCCTACTTCAAGCGATAACAAACCACGCTCTACGTTTTCTTTACCTAAGCTAGGTCCCACCGTTCGCTCTTCTACGGGGTAAATCGCTGCAGGTAATGCGCCAGCTCTAAGTAGTAAGGATAAATCTCGCGCTTCATTGGCAGAGGTTAAGCCTGTGATCTGAAAATTACTGCCTAACGCACTTTGAATAACCGGTGCACTAATCACTCGCTCCGTTTTCTTACTGCGTCGAACCAGCTTACCATTAATCAACTGAGAGCCAACTTTCGTTTCAACAAAAACAATCGCCATACGCTGACCAATGCCTTCTCGCGTCACTTGACCAAATAATCGACTTCCATCGCCCAATTGGATGCTCACCGCTGGCGTTGCACTTTGTGAATCAAAACTAGACACCGCTGATGTAATGGAATCACCACTTAGTACAACTTGCCGTTTTAATAAAATAGGCCTGCCATCAATTTTGTATAGCTTAGTACCAATCGGCACCACACCAGATTGCATAACACTGGAAGCATCTTGCTTGGAATCGACCATATGAAATTCCAAAGTTGCCGTACCACCTAGAATTTGTTTAGCCCGCGCCGCATCTTGTATACCAGGTAAGTCAACCGCAATACGCGTTCCACCTTGCTGCTGAACGACCGCTTCCCCCACACCCAGCTCATTAACACGATTACGTAAAATACTCATGGTTTGTTCAATCGTATTTTGCCGAATGGTATTAAGCTCCTTAGGCGTTAGTGCAGCAAATAACTGAAGCGCCTTATCGTCTTTACGAACAACCAAAGAAGCTTCACTGATTTGAATCGAAGCGAATGCCTCATCTAGCGCCTTCTGGCTTCTAAATTTCATTTTAAAGGCATCGTTATTAGCGAGACTTAACCCGTAATAACGAATTTTATCCTTGCGTAAACTTTGGCTCACACTTTTAAGCATGCCTTCCAAACGGCGATTAATAACCCCTTGAATGTCCACTTCCAATAAAAAATGAATCCCCCCACGAAGATCAAGACCTTGCTTCATTGGCTCTGCATGCCAAAACTTCAACCAAGCAGGCGTTGATGGTGCTAAATTCAATGCCACGGTGTAATCACTACCAAGCAATGCGATAATTTCATCTCGCGCTTTTAGCTGCTTATCCGTTGAATCAAATCGAAGTAATAAATGATCACCATTTTGAAGCAACGATTTAGAAGCTAAATTTGCTTTTAATAATGTCGCCTCAATTTTTTTATCCATTTGTGGGTAGATTTTTCCCGAAATTTCAATGGAAGGATCTTCGGAATACAGATTGGGTAGCGCATAAATAAACGCAACCAGCATAAGCATGCCAAGCAATAGATATTTCCATAGGGGGTATTTATTTTGCATTTTAATAAGGATCCCAAATTACAACGTTGTGATACTGCCTTTTGGCAAAATGGTTTGAACGGCATTGCGCTGCATAGTAACGGTCATACCTTCTGAAACCGTTACTAATAAATACGATTCACTGACCTCATGTATTTTGCCTAACATGCCACCATTAAGTACAACTTCATCACCTTTTTGAATGCTATCAACCAACTCTCGTTGCTCTTTTGCACGTTTGCTTTGTGGACGCCACAACATGAAATAAAAAATAATTAAGAATATAACGGGCATTATCATCATAGATAATCCATTACCTGCAGGCGCAGCTACGGCGTCTGTTGTTGCTGCCACTGCATCCGAAACTAGAAAACTCATACTGCCTCCAAAAAACGACCTAAAACGATATATGCGCGTTAGGTTGGGTAAAATTAGTCGGTTATCATATCTGCATTTATTAGGCTCTGTCGACCATTAATCGATTCGCATTACCTAAGAGGAATTAAAGAAGCATTTTTGAGTGACTTAGTGTATTATCCGAGCAAAACTGTTCCGCGAATATACCCATGACCACGCAGCAAGACATAAATTTAGATGATTTTCACTTTGATTTGCCGCCATCACTGGTTGCTCAAATGCCAACAGACAATCGAACCGATAGCCGTTTATTAGTCTATAATCGTCAAACACAAATTCATCAACACAATCATTTTTTCGATATATCCGATCATCTGCGTGATGGCGATCTACTTGTAATGAACAACACACGTGTTATGGCAGCAAGATTATTTGGCCAAAAAACGTCTGGCGGAAAATTAGAATTATTAATTGAGCGAGTGCTCGGTGATAAGCATTTTGTCGCTCAAATAAAAGCCAGTAAATCCCTTAAGCCAGGCAGCTTCTTTTGCATTGGTGACAATATAAACATACAAGTTACTGGTCGACGCGAGTCAATGTTTGTTTGCCAAATTGAATCTGAGCCCACTGTTTTTGATTTAATTAAAACACATGGACACATTCCTCTGCCGCCCTATATTGAAAGAAGTGCGACCGAGACTGACGTAGAACGCTATCAAACCGTCTTCTCAAAACATGAAGGCGCCGTTGCCGCACCAACAGCAGGACTGCATTTTGATGAAGCCTTACTCGAGCGCTTAGAACAAAAAGGCGTAAAACAAGATTATTTAACACTTCATGTGGGCGCTGGCACCTTTCAACCGGTGCGTGAAAGCAACATATCACTTCATAAAATGCACAGCGAATGGCTAATGGTCAGCGACTCTCTTGTTGACAACATCAAAGCAACGAAAGCCAATGGCGGCCGTGTCATTGCTGTTGGTACCACCGTTGTGCGCGCCTTAGAAACAGCAGCGCTTAGCGGAGAGCTCGCCTGCTTTGAAGGCGATAGCAACATTTTTTTATACCCTGGTAAACCGTTTCATGTCATTGATGGCATGGTAACAAACTTTCATTTACCTGGTTCCAGTTTATTAATGTTGGTAGCCGCTTTTATTGGCACTGATGAAGTAAAGGCACTCTACCGAGAAGCCATAGAAAAACAGTATCGTTTTTTCAGCTACGGAGACAGCAGTCTTTTACTCTAAGGATACGCTTAATGTCATTACACAATTCACAATGGATGATGGATGCCTCGATCAATAGTGGGCAACTATTAGAAAACTTATCGAATAAAGAACACTGCTCACCAGAAATAATGTATCCCTTTGATGCATTATACAGTTTTCTTGCCGGTGATTTACCAACGAAGACCACAGACAAATCACGCCTTCCCTTCGGTATGCCTAATACAGTACACGTTAAAAATAATGCCCATCATAAAATTAAAGATAAATCGTATCACTTTCGTTCCACCCTTGATGGAAAGCGTATTGCCTTACCAATAAGCGTGCTTCAACAATGGTTAAATACCTTTTCAATTTTAGTACTACCAAAATCAATAGCCGATATTCAGATCGATAAACACATCCAAACATTCATTGAACTTGATTTAAATACGAATTTCCAAGGCTTAGAAGAACTGAGCAAAGAACATGGCATTGCCATAGAACTAACGTCAGAAGCTCAAACAGACGTTCTGATAAAAAAAATAGAACAAATACCTGAATGCCTTTGGTACATATACGGCAGTTACAATTTGAATACGTTTAACACTCTGTCATATTTTTCAAACGTTATACTTCAAACCAACACGCCTTTTGAACACGCCTTAAAAGGCAATACTTATGACAGCGAGCATCCTTTTTCTATCACAGCTCCCACTCATGAACTTGATCAAAAGCCCATAAAGAATGACTGTACTTGCAAAACTTGCTTAAATCACAGCAGAAGTTATTTGCACCATTTATACAAAAATACTCCCATCTTGGCGGTGCAGCTATTGGCTCAACATAACCTTCATTATTGGCAACATTAACACAGCGCTGTTGCCAACATGATTTAAAAAGTGGTTACTTCGTTGAGGTCTCTGGGCTTTTATCAAGCACTTCTAGCGCCTGCTGCTCTGCTGCTTTCATCTCTTTAACCAACCTACTATCACCATTAATAATGTCTCCCCAGTCTTTACCACTAAAGAACGTCAAATTACAGCCTAAAAAACTGTATCGCTTTGCATTGACTGCTTTAAAAAAGTTAGACTGAGGATTTTTCCATGCGTTTAAAATAGCTCGTATTCTATCGGGATCATCAAGCCATTTTTTCTCGCTCTCTGGGTTTCCAATTTTGGGTAAACGATTATACTGTTCTTCAATTAACACTTCCGAACATGAAACCGGTTCGTTCTTACTTCGTTTTTGTGCAATAGCCTCATATTTCTGTGAAAGCATTTGTAAAATGATCTGTTCTTGTTTAACTGAGACATCGCCATCCAATCCAAGCAATTTTGTTTTCAACTGCCAGTCTATTTGTCCTAATGCTTTAGTTATGTCCGATGTTTTTTTAGAGCCATTGTTTTGTTGTTTAGGAACATACAATCGACCTGCTGGTGATGATGTCGGCTCTTTCCATGAAGCATTGATAATGCTACGCATCGCTAAATATCTTTTATGGTCTTTTTTTGATAAGTCATTTGGAGTAAGTTGCTCAACTTTTTCCTTTAAACGATAGGCATTCCCTTGTTGATTTGCAATCAACAAAGGATCATCAACCTCTTCCGTCGTTGGCTCAACGATTACAGGTTCAGTAACATCCGTTGTTACAATGCTACCTTTTAACGCACTGACTGTTTTATCTAGCTTTTCAATCCTTATTAATAAAGGCTGAAGGTACTCTTGCCTTTTGACCACGGATAAACCAGAGTCAGAAGACGCATAAGATTCAAGTTGCCTATAACCTTTTTTTAATGATCCTAACGGATGGTCGTAGTCATTATGGGTATCAATAGACAATGAGCTTGATTCAGATGTTTTAAGTGTCTGTTCAAGCGCTAATATTTGATTCGTAAGCGTTTGCATTCTTTCCGTAATTTTACTTTTATATATGAACTCATTACCGGATTTAAAAGAACTTGTTTTTATCTCTTGAAGCGATGCTAACGAGACAGAATGGGATGCAGGCGTTTCTAGAAAATCACCAGCCACTCCTTTTGGTTTTGTGTCTGATTTACATGTATCAGGAGATGCTGGGGGTTTCTGCCATGCTCCTAAATACTCATCGTAACTTCTGCCAAAAATCAGATTAAACAGCCAGTTTTGCAATCCTCTGGTTCGTATGCTCACATCTGTTCTTAAATCTGAATCAGGTACATCCGGCACACCCAAATCTCTAACTGCCCCCGTTAAGGCATGATAGCCACACGTCCAAGAATCCGTTTGATGCATTGTTCCCACAGAATTAGTACTTATCGTTACCTTAGGACATTGAACCGCCGGGTATGCTGCTTTTAACATTGGCGTTAACCAAGCAACATCAGACTTATCATATGAGTTAGTATGCGTAACAGTAAGATGACTTTTACCGTTTTCTCTTTTGTCTTGTACAATACTTAAACGCGTCCAGTGGCCTCCAGCCTCGGCTTGCTTGGCTGAACTATGCAATAAAATATGCCTTGGATAATCACCCTGAGATGCGACATACTGCAACCTTTCTGCAATATTATCCTTCGTACAAACCAAAATATTTAAAATGCCTTCCTGATGTTCAGGGTACGTTATCGCTAACTGATATTTAGCAGTAATTAAATCCGATTGAATTAATTGAAGATTAGACCCAATATGACGCCCCTTTTTATCTCGCTCAACAAAGCCGTCTTCACTAAAATTATCTTGTTTGAATGTTTTCAATTCTTCATCAATCGATGCTTTTTTTAATAAACTTAAAAAATCATCAACCAACTTTAAAATACGACTATTTTCAATCTTAAATACAGGCATTATTAATGAGGATAAATGCCCAAAAAGTTGCTCTTTCCTCTCTAAATATAACTGTTTTTGAAAGTCACTTGCTGTCTTTTCAATACTATTACGAAAATACTTAAAGCGAGTAAACAACATGTCGAGTTGTTCTTCCCATTGAGAACTCAATAAAACATCTATGACCTTGCCAACGCTATCAACTGTTTTTGCATCAGCTGCATCTAATTGTAAGCTTTCGATTGTCCATTGCTTCAATCGAAGTGCCATGATCGCATCTCTTAGACTATATTCGACCTCTTTATATTTTTCATTTGTTATGACCGGAAACGTTATGGTTAATTGATTAAGAGATTCTATCGGTAAGTTAAAAATTTCATCGACTAACATTTGCGCGTAAGCATCCGGCTCTATACCCGCTTGTAATAAACCAATGGGCTCTAAATATAAATTACCCTCTTTCTGGCTCAACGCTGTTTCTATTGCTTGATGGATAATTGGCTGTATCAGACTCAACTTAATCTCTTGCGTGAAATCAACACTGCTAGCAGAAGCCCAGACTCCCCCTTGAGCAACCGCATTAGAAATAATGTTAGCAATAGACTTACCGACTTGCTCTTTAGAATCCCTGATAAACGGATAGACTTCATCTCGTTTAGACGCATCAAATAGATAATGAACATTGGCATCAAAAGGACAGGTGAACCCCTTATCTTCTGACAACTTAAAATTAATCTGAAGCCCTGTAGGCTTAAGGCTAGAAGCCTTTTCAGCTGATGCGGCATTAGGCCCAACGGGTGCTGGTGCTGAAGCAACCGGCTTTTGTATAGCCTTTTTTTTACACATAAGTCTTCCAAAAAATGTCATGTTGGGAACAATCACATCCCCCAATATAATGCCTATAATGGTACCTAGATTAACTTAACTAAACATTAAGAGACATGCTAGATGATTGCAGGTATGATAATCGGCAAATTAATCGCGCAAGGGAAGGAGCAATATGATTAAAACCGCATCATTTGATATCTACTATCATCAACTGTTAACCGAAACAGGCGAACTAACCGGCGAACTTCCAAGCTTTGCTGACAACAAACAAACACTCATTGACTTATACCAAACCATGGTGCAAATGCGCGCTTATGACACCAAAGCCATTGCTCTGCAACGCACAGGGAAAATGGGTACCTACGCCTCCATTCATGGTCAAGAAGCCATATCCACCGCCACTGGCCATGCCATGGCTAAAAATGATGTGTTGGCGCCTTATTACCGAGATTATGCGGCGCAAATTCAACGCGGTACCAATATGTCCGACATTTATCAATATTGGGGTGGCGACGAACGCGGCAGCGCGCATGAAAATCAAGGCGAAGACTTCCCTATTGCCGTACCCATTGCAACCCAATGCCTCCACGCTACAGGCATTGCCTTTGCCTTTAAATATAGAAAAGAATCACGCGTTGCCGTTACCTCCATTGGTGAAGGCGGTACTTCTGAAGGGGAGTTTTATGAAGCCCTTAATGTTGCAGGCGCTTGGAACTTGCCCGTTGTTTTCATTATCAATAACAACCAATGGGCCATTTCAGTGCCTCGTGAAAAGCAAACGGCTTGCCAAACCTTCGCCCAAAAAGCCATTGCAGCAGGCATCGAAGGTGTTCAAGTTGATGGTAATGACATTTTAGCGTGCCGAAAAATAATTGGCGAAAAAATAGACAAGGCGCGCCGCGGTGATGGCCCTACCGTCATTGAAGCCATTACCTTTAGACTGTGCGATCACACCACTGCCGATGACGCCACGCGTTATCAGCCATCTGAGCAATACGATGAAGCAAAAGCCAAAGAACCCATCATTCGTTTTAAACATTATTTAGAATCTCAAGATTTATGGGATGATGAAAAAGAAAGTGCGCTGCTTGAAACCTGCCAGAAAAACGTTAACCAAGCGGTTCAGACCTACGAAAACCTTGACATGCCTGAACTTGCTAGCATTTTCGATTATCATTATCACACTCTGCCAGATGACTTAATTGAGCAACGCGAATACGCATTAGCGCAAAGGAATGAAAATCATGCCTAACATCACCTTAATTGAAGCGGTTACTCTCGCACTGGCCTATGAAATGCGTCAGGATCCCAACGTACTTATTTTAGGCGAAGACGTTGGCCTTAATGGCGGCGTATTTCGCGCCACGGATGGTCTGCAAAAAGAATTTGGCGAAGAACGTGTATTAGATACACCGTTAGCCGAAGCCATGATTGCCGGCCTGACCATTGGCATGGCAGCGCAAGGCTTAAAGCCTGTCTGTGAATTTCAATTTATGGGCTTTATTTACCCAGCCATCAATCAAATCATTAATCACGCTGCCCGTATACGCAATCGCACCCGTGGTCGCTTAACTTGCCCAGCCGTTTTTCGCGCCCCCTTTGGTGGTGGCATTCATGCGCCCGAACATCATTCAGAAAGTACCGAAGCATTATTTGCTCATATACCCGGGCTACAAGTCGTGATCCCCTCCTCCCCTAAGCGCGCTTATGGGTTATTACTTTCTGCCATTCGCAGCCCTGATCCGGTCATTTTTTTAGAACCTAAACGTATTTATCGCATGGTTAAACAAAACGTTGAAGACAACGGCGAAGCATTGCCCTTAGGAAAATGTTTTACCTTACGCCAAGGCGATGACATTACCCTAGTCAGCTGGGGCGCAAGCATGCACGAGACCTTAATTGTTGCTAACACATTAGCCAATGAAGGCATTGATTGTGAAGTGATTGATGTTGCCACCGTTAAGCCATTAGACATGGATACCATTTTGGCGTCGGTTGAGAAAACGGGGCGCTGTGTTATCGTTCATGAAGCAGCAAAAACCGGTGGCATTGGCGCTGATATCAGTGCTCAAATTGCAGAGCAATGTTTAGAGTCGCTCGACGCCCCCGTGCAACGCGTCACCGGCTACGACATCACCATGCCTTATTTTAAATTAGAAAAACATTACATTCCCACCGAACAACGCATCATTGATGCAATTAACCTTGTCATGGAGACCGCATAAATGAGCATATTCAAACTACCTGATTTAGGTGAAGGCCTACCAGACGCTGAGATTTCAGAATGGCATGTTAAAGAAGGCGATATCGTCACCACGGATCAACCCTTAGTGTCCATGGAAACCGCCAAAGCGGTCGTAGAAGTGCCATCACCTCAAGATGGCGTTATTTCTAAATTATACGGCGATGTGGGTGACATTATTCTCACTGGCACTTCCTTAATTGAATTTAGCAGCGACGCATCAACCAACGATGAAGATGCTGGCACCGTTGTTGGTAACATTCAAACAAGCAATGACATAACAGAAGATAATTTTATCGTTGGCGCCAACAACGTTAGGCAAATAAATCGCATCAAAGCGACACCCAAAATCAAAGCGCTGGCTCAAACCTTACACTTAGATTTAAGTACTGTCACTGGCACGGGTCTCAATGGCAAAATCACCGCTAATGACTTAGAAGCCGCCGCTCACCCATTGCAAGAAGACTTTGAACCGTTAAAAGGTGTACGAAGGCACATGGTTCGCACCATGGTGAAATCGCATTCGGAAGTCGTTCCCGTCACGTTGTATGACGATGCCAACTTAGGTGCATGGGACGACAAACAAGACATTACCGTAAGACTAATTCAAGCGATTTGCGAAGCAGCAAAAAAAGAACCAGCACTCAATGCCTGGTATGACGGCCATAACAGCGCACGCAAATTATTTGATAAAGTGCAATTGGGCCTAGCAACCGATACACCCGATGGCTTATTCGTGCCCGTTATTAAAAATGCGTGTTGTTTAAACGCCAAAGAATTACGCGCTGAGATTAATCGATATAAACAAACCGTAGCTGATAGAAGCGTAGCCTCTGAAGAACTCAGTGGTTCAACCATTACCTTATCGAACTTTGGTAAGTTTGCTGGCCGTTACGCTAATCCCATCATCGTGCCACCAAACGTTGCTATTTTAGGGGTGGGTCGATTACGCCAAGCCGCGGTTAATGACAATGGCTATGCCGTCATAAAACCCGTATTGCCTTTATCGCTTAGTTTTGATCACCGTGCCATTACCGGCGGCGAAGCCACTCGATTTTTAGCCGCTTTGCTTAGTGACTTGGAAAAATAGCTTTTAGCAATCGACCTTTTATACTTGGTATAGTCATAAATCATTTAAATATTGGCCTGTAGGTGAATGAAAGATAAAAACATAAATCTATGGGCTATATTTTTATTGATTCAAACAATGCGTTGGGTCGAGATAGGTTGGCGTAATAAAAAACACAATCGCCTTATCAACAAAAACATAGCCTGTATTTTTAAGTAACTTAAATTATATTTTTAAGATTATTTGAGATAACTCGATTATCAATGCGTAGTTCGATACACTGACCAACACTACATTTAATACCTGAATTTAAATTTTATGATCATGAATGATTTACACCCAGTA
>CAWVYD010000058.1:0-10287 GCA_963934185.1 uncultured Legionellaceae bacterium
TTAATTTAAAACATTTAAATTATTATTTATACATAATATTGGTGCGGAATGTTAGATTGAAAAGCATTCAAGCCTAGATTTATTCCATTGAAAAACACCACTTAACGCACTAAATAATAGATAGACTTCTGACATGATTTTTCTCGTTAATTTAAAGCGAGATAATTATATTATAAATCAGTGCGTTATGTGAAAATCGTGGTGTACTATGACAATAAAGTGAAGGTGTTACTTTTACTTACTGACCGAGCCTAAGATCCATGACAAGGTGGTGATCTATGAGTGATTTTAGGTTTCCTTTAAGAACTTAACGTGAGTAAAAAAAAGCGTAAAACTAAAAGCCCTTATTGTATAACTCACCATCACTACAAACTGATCTCCATAACTATTTATAAATTGGTTCGGGAAATAAAACTCACCTTCATGTATAATATTAGACCAATATTGGCGATTGTCCAGATTTAAAGCAAATAAATTACCTTTTTATTATTATGCGGATGTATTGTTGTGCCTCCCTCCCTCCCTTGCT
Organism: uncultured Legionellaceae bacterium; assembly: GCA_963934185.1. Lineage (GTDB taxonomy): Bacteria > Pseudomonadota > Gammaproteobacteria > Legionellales > Legionellaceae > CAWVYD01. The sequence continues at coordinate 530 of CAWVYD010000058.1, forward strand.
CTTTAGTTGTTAATTTTATGAGGCACTTTGAAAGTGATACACTTGATAAAATTATTCATACAGACATCATCCAATGCATTTTTTAATTTTAGGATACGGTTTTAGTGGTTATTATTGCGCTAAAAAGCTACTAGACGATGGGCATCAGGTTACGGCCATTTCACGTAACTACCGAGAAGACTACTCATTAAATAAATTACAGCACATTTGCAGTGATGTTCGAAAGCTAAACATTAATTTCAAACCAAACGGTATTATTTATTGTGCGCCGCCTCCTTCTGAAGGTGCCTATGATACGCTTTTGACGGAAACATTAGCTGAGCTAGCGCGTAAAAATCTTGTCGCTAACATCGTTTATTGGGGCTCAAGCGGTGTGTATGGCGATCATTTAGGCGGTTGGGTCGATGAAGGTAGCGTGTGCCATATTGATGTTGATATTCAGCGAAGGCGTTTGGATGCTGAGAAGAAGATACAATCATTCGCAAAGACCAATAAGATCATGTGGTCTGTTTTGCGTGTAGCAGGGATGTTTGGCCCAGGCAGAATGCCAAGCACGGCGAATTCAGTTATTTATCTTAACGAGGCGCCATACAGTAACTTGGTTTATGTTGAAGATGTCGCCTATGTTGCAACACAAGCCGTTTTAAAAAATAAAACGGTTGGTATGTTAAATGTTTCAGATGGCCTCCCTAAAAAAATGGGAACCCTACAGAGAATTGTGGCTAATCATAAAGGTGACACACTGACAGAGCAAAGCTATGAAGAGGTGATGAAATCAGCCAGTCCTATGAGGCGATACTTTCTTGGCGCTTCAAAGCGGTTGTCAAACAGTAAGTGTTTAAGTATTTTTCCAGAAATCGTCTTCGCAGACTTTGAAAAAACGGTAATAAAATGCCTCATAAAATAGCCATAATAGGCGCTGGAGTGAGTGGTTCTCTTTTGGCGCAATGCCTTCAAGGCAAGCATGAGGTGACTGTTTTTGATAAAGCACGTGGCTGCGGTGGCAGGCTCTCTTGCTTAAAAAAAGATAATTATTCTTTTGATAAAGGTACACAAGATTTCTTCATTAAAAATAAGCGTACTTTCGAAGTGATTGAACCAGCGATTAAGGCAGGATTACTGTCTGTTTGGCGACCTAGTTTTATGATGATAAATGGTGCAGAAAAAAAATGGGTGAAAAGTGATAAAGCGAGGCATTATTGTGGGCATGGTAACGTTAACCGTTTGGTAAAAGAATGGTTGAATGATATCAATACTTACTATTCAACAGGCATTGTAGCGCTTGAAAAAAATCATGATAATTGGTTTTTAATATCAAAAGAAAATGAACGCTTTGGGCCGTTTGATGCAGTTATTATGTCACAGCCAGCAGAGCAGGCCTTAATGCTGGCACCTCACTTTAAGTCAACATTAGAAAATTTAGACTACAGTAGTTGTATGATGTTGTATTTGGGAGTATCTCAACCTATCCCCAGTTCAGTAGCGGAAGTGACCATGAGTGAAGGCACCTTAACGCGCTGGATTATTCAAAATCATCGTAAGCCTGGCATGGCATCACTAGACTCTTTAATCCTCCAATCTAAATCACTGCCATATGAAACGATGGCGTTATCTAGTAACGCACTCGCAAAGCAAATGATTGAAGAAAGCGAAGCAATGTTAGGTTGCAAGCTCGCCATTGAGTTTAAAGCGCAACACCAGTGGCGTTACGCAAAGTGCTTAAACGCAACAGATGAAGGCAGTTTGTGGGAGCCAAGTTTGGGACTCGGTGTGATAGGCGATGGCTTAGGTTCATCTATGTCTGATGGCGTTGAATCAGCCATATTAAGTGCAATGGATTTATCAAATAAAATACAACGGCAAGGAATAAATAGACTATGAAACTATTAATAGCAGGTGGTACGGGGTTTATTGGTCAGCATGCAATCCACCACTTACAAAAAAATCATCAAATCACCGTGTTAACGCGTGACGTTAAAAAAGCGAAAGCACTGTTGCCAAAAATCAACGCCATTAGCTGGCAAGATAATACGTTAAAAAGCGTGATGGGTAACATGGATGCGGTTATTAATTTAGTCGGTGAGAACATTGGCGAGAAGCGCTGGTCTCAATCGGTGAAAGAAACTATTTTAAACTCAAGATCGCATACGACGGCTATGTTGTGCTCATTAATAATCGAGCTAACAAAACATGATAGACCGCGTCTTTTAAACGCCAGTGCCATAGGGGTTTATGGCTTACAACCTGATATTACGTCGCAAAACAATCATACTTATGAGGAAAACAGCGCGCTTCCTAATCCGCCAAGTGACTTTTTATCTGAGGTGGGGCAAGCATGGGAAAAACCATTGATGGAGGCCAGCGAACTCGATGTGGTCATTATGCGTTTTGGCGTTGTCTTGCACTCAAGCGGTGGCATGCTAAAAAAAGTGAGCTTACCGTTTAAACTGGGGTTTGGCGGGCGCATTGGTTCTGGTGAACAGCCGTTTAGTTGGATAGCGCTTGACGATGTGGTTGCTTTGATTGCTAATTTATTGGATAACCCAGAGCAAACTGGCGTCTTTAATTTTGTTGCGCCAGAAGTCGTAACGCAACAGGTGTTTGCACGCACCTTTGCAGCGTTTTTAAATCGCCCATGTTTTATACCAATGCCTGCTTTTATTGTTAAGCTTTTGTTTGGTCAAATGGGTAATGAATTATTGTTGCAGGGCCAAAGTGTTAGAACAGAGCGATTAAAAGATTTTCCTTTTAAATACCCAAGCCTAGAAAAAGCTCTTAGTCATAGACAATAAACATAGTTTACTGGGACGGTATTTCTTTATGAATTAAATTACCTTTTGGCAAATATTATAAAGGCAGTGGCCTAATTTATTTGGTCACCGCCCTTATTTAATGACTGTCGCTTAATGCTCCTATTCATTTATACTTCCAAGGGGAAGACACTCTCTATAGGGGCCATTTAAGAGCATTGAATCATCAATGTCAGCAACTGCTACGACTCGATTTGTTAAATGGGTGCTGCCATATGTTATCAACATTATACGCTTAATATTATCGTGTTTCTAATCCTTGAAAACGCTCAATAAAATATTGATTATTAGAAGCTTAGATGTCTTTTTGAGGGTAAGTTATTAATTAACTTGCTACCATATGAAAAATTAATTTCTCTAAAGTTACCGAGGTTAAACCATTTATGACTACTTCTAGCCTTTTAATAAATGCCTTTAAATTAGCAGAAGCCTCTTTGGCAGACAATTTAGAAAAAATCAATCAGATTAATGTATTCCCTGTTGCAGACAATGATACTGGCTCAAACTTGTTTCGCACGGTAAAAGGCGTTGCTGATACCATTGATAATTTAAAATCTAATACGCAACAACTAGAAGCATTTACTGATGGCGTATTTCTTAAAGCGAGTGGTAATTCAGGCATGATGTTTTCAATGTTTTTATCACATTTTACTGAATGTTTTGTATGCGATGAGACCATTGAAATACTTGTTTTTTCAAAAGCATTATTAACGGCAAGCCAACAATCAAAAAATCAAATTGATAATTTTGTTAATGGCACCTTAATTTCATACCTTGAAAGTGTTGCTCTTGGCATGATGGCATTGCCCATTATGTCTTTGTCGGAGAGTAACTTTACTCAGTTACTAACCCTGCTTACACAAAAACTTAATGAAACAGCGAAAGAAAACCCTTATTTAAATAAAAAAAATATTGTTGATGCTGGTGCGATGGGTATGCACTGTTGGTTAAAAGGTTTTATAGCAGGCTTGTGCCAAGTAGATACCAACCATTGGATTTCAAATTATTCAGAGCAGGCATCAGTAAAAAGCCAATGCCATTCCATTCATTGGGAAACAAAACCTAATTTTAGTTACTGCGTTCAAACAACGTTAACTATTTCACAGCAAATGCAGCCTCAGCTATCTAATGATTTATCAGTATTTGGTGATTGTAATTTAAACCTGTATCGCAATGGCAAAAGTCGCATTCATATTCATACGAATGATACCAAAGCACTCTTTAAAAAAATGATGTCTTATGCAGAGGTTATCGAAGTAAAAATTGATAATATGATGATGCAGTATCAAGCGAATCAATCAAAAGGGGGGATTGCCATTGTAACGGATTCTTCCGCTGACATTCCTCAAGCCATTTTAGATAGACATCACATTCACTGCATTCCTCTTATAATTACTCAAGGTGAGCAAGTCATGCTGGATGGATTGACCATAGACAGCGTTGATCTACCCGCGAGAATAAAGTCTCATTCAGACTACCCTAAAACGGCAAGCCCTTCTTTAGGAATGATTCAAGATACGTTTTCATGGCTTTCTAAAACGCATGAACATGTAATTGCTATCTCTTTGAGTGCAAAAATGAGTGCAACGCATCAAGCTTTTAAAACATCAGCCAAAAAATTTAATAATGTTTCTATTATTGATAGCCGTAAGAACTCTGGTGCACATGGTTGGCTTGTCGTATCCGTTGCCGAACTGGTGGAAAAGGGCCTTTGTTTTAATGTGGTATTAGAAAAAACAAAAAGCGTTATTGATAATATTGATATATTTGTTTTGGTAAATAATTTTGAAGCGATGATTAAAAGTGGCAGAGTGAGCCGATCAAAAGCTTGGGTTGCAAAGGCTATTAATTTAAAGCCAATTGTTGGTATCAATCAAAAGGGAGATGGCTTTGTGATTGCAAAAACAATGAGCTTATCAAAACAGATGGAGAAAATATTCACTATTCTTCAGGAAAAAAATCGTCAGAATCCAATTAAACGTTTTAGCATTTTGCATGCGAATCATTATGATAAAGCAAAAAAATTAGAAGCTGAATTAGAAAAAAAGCTCGGCTTGAAATCTTCTGGCATTATGCCTGTATCATCTGTGATTCAACTTCATGCAGGTCAAGGTGCAATAGCGGTTGCGATAGAACAAGGGAGGGAATAATGATTTTACTCACTAGTTTATGCGTTAGCTTTGGTACAATGCTTTTAGCATGGTTCATTTATCTTAAAATAAAAAATCCAGCGTTGATTGATATATTCTGGGGATTAAACATTTGTGTTATTGGCATGATCCACCTATCTCAATGTGATACGAATGTTTTAACGTTAACAGCCTTAACGCTTCTTATGGCTTGGAGCGCACGTTTATCATTTTTTTTATTTTTCACCCGGTGTTTTAAAGGAAAAGTAGATCTTCGATATGAAGCAATGGCTAATGATTGGAAAAATAAGGCCATTGGCTTTTTAGGGCAATATTTGTTTCAGGGACTCCTTGCCTGGGTAATTGCTTTACCTTTTTTCACTCTTAAATTTGTTCATCAAGTTAATCTAGTTACTTTTTTAAGTGTGATTTTTATTTTAATAGGTCTGGCCGGTGAAACCATTGCAGACTTTCAATTGCTGACTCATAAAAACAGTGGAAATAAAAGCGTGTTACAACAGGGGCTTTGGCAATACTCTCGTCACCCTAACTACTTTTTTGAGTGTCTTATCTGGTTTGGATTTTCCCTTATGGGCGCCAGCATTGGTTTAGGCATGCTCTCGTTTCTCTCTATTTTAACCCTGTTTTGTATTATGTGGTTTATAACCATTCCGCTAACGGAGGCCCAGTCCCTTAAAAGAAGACCTAGTTATAAAGCTTATATATGCTCAACCTCTTGCTTTATTCCTTGGCGCTCTAGGGCATAACTTCAGTCTTTTGCCAATCAAATAGGTGGCCACTGTGCTCAATGGTTCTTGTTGATAAACATTCCAAGAAATAGTTGGCTGCTTGTTCTACCGTGAATAATTGATTTTCTTTTACTCTTCCTTGGAAAGGTTTTGATAAAAAAGTATCTACTGTACCAGGGTGATAGCCAAAGATAATGGACTGAGGAGATTTGATTTTCCATTCAAGGGCAATGTTTTTTATCAGCATGTTCAGCATTGATTTACTCATTCTATAACTGTGCCAACCACCAAGACGATTATCACTAATGCTAGAAACTCGCGCAGAAAAACATGCAAACACAACGTTATCAGAACGCTTTAATCGTTTTGTGATTGCTTTTGCAAAATACAGCGTTGTTAGCACATTTATCTTTATGCTTTTTTCAAGCCATTGCCAATCAACAGAGACAATAGATTTTTCAGGCATCTGCTTATCATCATAGAGCATGCCCGTCGTTATAATAACAGCATCCGGTAAAGCATCGACCGAGTTCACATACGCATTGATGGCTTTTTCACAAGTAATGTCAAAACTGGGCTTACTTTTGCTTGAAAATACCGTGACGTTAAATAATGATTCCATAAGTGTTAATTCAAGGGCTTTACCGATCCCTCCTAAGCCAATAAGCCAAATATTATTCATAATGGGTTACCCATATTTTTTTAAAAAGGCACAAAAGCCACTTGTTACAGCGCATAAAAAAATGCCCCAAAAGCAATCAATGATAGAAATTTTCCATGTCCATGCCTGAAGAACCGCTAGGTTTGTCATTTCATAGATCCCATACACGACTAAGCCAAGCAATGCGCCATAACCTAAGGATAAACTAATATTATCTTTTGCAAGAGGTAAGACAATAAACCAAATCATAATTGAAAATAAGACATAAACAATCGCTGCTGGAAGTATCCTTGGCGTGATGGTTTGTCCATTAAGTAATAAGATTGAACCAATGTTTTCTAAATATAGACTTTTACCAATAATGCCGAGCCATATGTAATCTAGGCAGGTGAATAATAAAAGGGTGGGTATTAAGCATTTAATCGCTTTCACAGTAATCTCCAAAAAAAAGGTTGATAATGACCACAGATATCTTAGCTGAATTTATTTTGATAGTGCTAAGTGAATGTTATTTTATATTGATGATAAGGCTAAAACGTATGCGCATATATTATTTGTCTAAAAATTCATTCCCACATTAATTATATACATAAAGTTATGAATTTAAATACAGAGAAAAAGAGATCCATATTTGATAAATGACATTTAGACTGAAATACGCTTGCCAGAGCCAAGCATTAGATAAGCAGCCATTAATAAGAACCATAGTAATAAGATGATTTAAGAAACGCCTTTCATTTGAACCATTAGAAAACTGCTTTAGGCACCAACGATGTTTACAAGCAGCAGTATATGAAAAAGAGAAATATTTTTTTATGGATGCATAAAGTGAGTTATTGAACTATTATGTACACAAGTGTTTGAACTTAATTGATAATTTAAATATTGGGTGTATGATGAAACCTTTAATTGGAAAAATTGCCGCTGTAGTTGCTTTTTTAATTTCATCTTATGTACTGTTGGGTATTGTTGAATTGGTACCGCTTTTGTCATATGAAGTAATGGGTGAGTCATTACTTAGATTTTCAACACAGGTTGCAGTTGTTTTTTTCTTGGTAGCCGCATGGGCATACTGGGAAATATAAAGGAGATTTTCATGATTAAGACCTCGGATAAATTTATTTTGATTGCTGTTATACTGTCTTTTATCGTTTCAGCTTACCTTTGGTTTTCTGGTAGTCCCATGGAAGCACTTTTTACAGCTATTTGGGTACCATCTATTTTATGTTTTGCAATTTACTTTAAGATTCTAGGGTTATTAGAGTATCTTAGAAGTAATCGAGAGATAATTAAGGGAAATAGAAAGATTTTAAAGGAGTTAAAAAAATGAATTCGATACTTCTTGAGTTTGCAATTCCAGTATTTGGCTTAATGTTTGTTGGTATTTGGTTGACAGCAAAGGAGTTTAAAAAAGAACTCGAAGCTGAGGAAGAAGAAAACAAAAGGGAAGAGGAGAGTGAAAAAAATGTGGATGATAAAAAATAGTTTATGCTTTTAAAACACACAAGTGTGGGCAAGGTTATTTTAAATCACTTATTATATCCAAGTATTTTTTTTCTTAAGTATTATTTTGAATGAATAAATGTTGATTATCTTGGTTTATTTCTTTTGTGGGGTTAATGGCTCTATTAACTCACCAAAATACATCCATCATTCGAGGATTATCTTTATGTAGATAAATAATCAAATCTCAAATCATTATAGATAAATGCATACATAAGCCATAAAAACAATGATTTTAATCTCCGCCCATAATCAAATACAGGTTTCATTGTAATAATTCATGCTAAGTATGGATTTATTATTGCTCATCAGCCGTTCGTCCTTTGAGGAAAAAGATTGTTATAGGGAAAATAAAAAACCACACTCCCCCTAATAACATGATTGCATTACTGTAAGACGGTATGATAACGCCACCAAATTGAGCCCCACCTAAATAAGCTACGGGAAATTGAACCAAGGCAACAATCGGTAGGTATCTAATATATTTTATAAGAAGACCCTTGATAAAGTAGCAAAGCACAGAAAAATTAATCCAAAGGCCCAATATCCAGGGGGGCGCTAGATAAGAAAACCAAGGATTAGCAGTAAAAATAAGAATACCTGTTATAGCCCAAATAGAGTCTATGAAAAAACCAATAGCCGTTAAAATAGTCATCCATTTTATTAATTTAATATAATTATTTTTATGGATGAAACATTTAATTTGAAAGCTGCTAATGATGCATGAAAGTAACAGTGCCATATATGGTTGATTTATTGTGCCAAGGTAGATGCATGAAAACCAAACAAAATAGTAACACATCACAAATATTATTTTTTTCATAACGATCATATTACACATGCTTTATTTTGTTAAGGCTTTAAATTGTTCTATTGCATACTTTCTAGAGAGTTTTAAATCAATAATTTGTCTTGGGTAATCAATTAACGGTGTGTTTTTTTCAAAAGGATTATGGATTGACTTGTCATCAAGCTTAGCTAATTCAGGACAAAAGTCTCGGATAAAATCACCTTGTTTATCAAACCGCTCGCTTTGGCTAACCGAGTTAAGCACTCTAAAATAAGGCGCTGCATCTGTGCCGGTTGATGCGCACCATTGCCATCCGCCATTGTTGGATGAAAAATCCCAATCCAAGAGTTTTGATGCAAAGTACGCTTCTCCTTTGCGCCAGTCTTGCCATAAATTTTTCGTAAAATACATCGCAACAATCATGCGCAGTCGATTATGCATCCATCCAGTGGTGTTTAACTGTCTCATAGCACTATCAATAATAGGAACACCTGTTTTACCTTCTTTCCATGCTGTAAAATGCGCCTCGTTATTACTCCACTCAAGTTGCTTTGTTTCTTTTTTAAAAGGCATGCCGCGACTAACCTGGGGGAAGTTAAAACAGATCATTCGATAAAAATCACGCCATAGTAATTCAGATAGCCAGGTAGCTGCGCCTGTATCACACAAAACATCATCAAAATTACCGTTAAAGTGATCGAGCAAAGCGGCAATGCATTGGCGTACAGAGATTATGCCTAGCGCTAAATAAGGAGACAAAAGAGACGTTCCATCGAGGCTGGGAATATCTCGAGATGCGACATAGTCGGTGACACGTTGCTCAATAAACGTATCTAGCCTTGCTTGGCTCGCATTATAGCCTGGTTTTACTATCGTTATGGGAGCAGAGTTCGCCCTAAAATGCGCGTCGCTCTTTATATCAGATAATACCAACGGCTGATTTTGTTTTGGTTTAGGGAACATATTAAGCAAAGCAGGATGGGTTTGAATGTGAAAAATGCAAGCCCTTTTAAACGGTGTATACACACAATATGGTAACGCTTTTTGATTTTTAATAACATGAGGCGGAATAATGCATTGATCATCAAATGATTGATTTTTAATGCCTTGTGATAA
>CAWVYD010000059.1:0-10135 GCA_963934185.1 uncultured Legionellaceae bacterium
CAAAAGTACTACCGATATTAAAAGAACAAAAGAAGAAGAAATACAAAAAGAAGCTACAATAAAAGCGCAAAAAACACTTACTATGTTTGACTCACTCTCCTTAGATCCAAAAGAAATAAAAAGTGTCATTACAGACTTCTCGCATGCCATTAGTGACATATCGAGTGTTTCACATTTAAGTAAAGAATTTTTGGTTACTAACTTGTTTTCATTAAAAGAAAAAAGTTTAAGTAAATTATATAGAATTGCAGATAACACAGAGGTTAGCCTTGGCTTAAAACCTGGCATACTCACACAAAACGTTACCAATCAATGTGGAATTTGGTTTAAAGATATTATTGATAAATATAATATTGAGTTAGACGTTTCTAGCATATCCCAATCCCAAGGCTTATTAATATCCTACATCAAACGAATTAAAAACCAAGAAAAGAAAATGGGCATTCTATCAGGCGACCAATCCGCAGAAAATATTAGAAATAATATCTTTGGGAAAAAAACAAATAAAGAAAACGCACCATTTTCTATTATTTATACACTTCAAGGTGGTGATTTCTCAAATTCTGAAGAAGGGAAAATAAATCGAACAAAATTTTTAAATGCCTATGATTCTCTTCAGCCATACTTTTCTACGATTGATTATAATTATGATAGAAAATTTTATCTAAGATCCCTACAAACAAGCACTGATTTTAATGATGCATGCATTAAAATCAGTAACAATAAATCTAAATTTATTAAACTGATACACACTTCTGATAGGGATATAAAACAACAAAAAAACTTTTGCCAAGAGAAAACCAATTATTTATACAAGCAGCAAAGACAATGCGTTAATCAGCTTTTTTCAATAGCAAAAGAAAATAAAAGTGATATTGAGGAAAACTCTATAAAGACTGAAAAGAAATATACAACTACGACCAAAGAAACATTTATACAAACGTTTAATCAAAATTATTTAACAACATATAAAGAACTTTTTGATATTTACTTATCTCGCAAACAACCATTAACAGACGACTTTATTAAAAAAATGGATGAAATCGAATCTGATAGAAATCAAGCCATTGAAATACATACGATTGGTATCGATATGTTACAAATATTTATTGCCTTAAAAGAGGTTATTAATACAGATATTTCTGAGAAAAAAATTAAAAATCATACAACTCCTAACTATTTAATAGATAAAATTAAAAAGCTTGAAACATTAGAACTATCAATAAAAAAATCTTTGTTTGAATCACCAGAAATAACACAAAAGGAATTAAAATCTGATCTAAACGATGTGTATTATGATTTTAAAGACGCTCAACCAATTTTAACAAAATTTTCCGATTATCCCTTTATAGAACTGCTTCAACGTATTGTAAGCTGGATTGGCAAACTTTTTACAAATGAAAAAGTTCATACTTTTTCAGACAACCTATTCATTAAAAAAAGTACTAGAGAAGTCATTACTTCTTTCAATAAAGAAACGTCTGATAAAAGTCCAATCTTTAACTTTTTCAAGACAAGCAAGGCACCAACGATTGCAAAAGGCATACCTCTAGAAGAAACACATACTGATACCATAGACAAAGGCAAGCAACCATAAACAGCTAGCGGTTCTCCACCCAGTTGTTAAAGCAAGCTCATTGGTGATAGTATGTTTTGTTATTTTAGTGAGATGATTCAATCCATGGGTAAAACATGCATTATAAAGGCGGTTGTAGGGCTATTGTATATCCCTTAATAACCTAAAAATGCATGCCTAAACAAGATTATCAATTACTCGTCAGTTTCAGGCTGATGAAATGCTTCAACCTTATTTTTAAGTTTTTGACCTGCTCTAAACGTTACCACTCTTCTCGCCGTTACTGCGATTTCTTCCCCTGTTTTAGGGTTGCGACCCGGCCGAGCTGACTTATCTCTGAGACAAAAATTACCAAAGCCTGACAATTTTACATGATGACCTTTTTCAAGAGCAACTCTTATCTCTTCAAAAAAGATATCAACTAAGTCTTTTGACTCTTGCTTATTTAAGCCAATTTCTTCGAATAAGCGATCTGCAATGCAAGCTTTGGTAAGTGCTGTCACAATATTATTCCCTCAAAGTTATGTCAAATTCATTTTCCAATGATTTAAGTATAGCACTCATATAATCATTTACCTCACCATCAACTAATGTTCGAGATAAATGCTGTAACTGCAGGCCAATTGCCATACTTTTTTTACCTTTTTCAATGTTATCTCCTTGATAAACATCAAAAAGAGATAATGATTTCAACGGCACTTCGTGTGACACTCCGCGAACACATTGCGCAACATCATAAAAAGAGACTGTTTCGTCTAAAACAAAAGACATGTCTCGACTAATAAATGGATATTTAGAAAGTTTTTGATAAGATGGTAATGGTTTTTCAAGCAAAGGCTCGACATCTATCTCAAATAAAAACGGTGTTTTCGATAATGAAAATGACTTAACCAAACTAGGGTGAAGCTCGCCCATATAGCCAATGATTGTTCCTTCTTTTTTAATCACTGCCGACTTACCTGGATGAAACGATGAATGCTCACATGCTTCAAAGGTTATATTGGGTAATGAAGCAACTAATAAACGTTCGATATCACCTTTTAAATCATAAAAATCAAAGTTTCGCTTTGTCATGGACCAATCATTTTCACCTTCAGAGCCTGATAAAAGTCCCGCTACGCGATTTATCTGCAGTAAACTACCGTTTACTTTCTCAAAACATAAGCCGATTTCAAACAGTTTTTGACTTGATACTTGGCGTGCTAAATTGCTTGAAAAAGCATTCAATAAACCTACCATTAATCCTTGTCTCATTTGTGATAGTTCTTTTGACAAAGGATTAATCAGCTCTGTGGTCTGCTCGTTTTGGTAGACTAACGCTTGCTTTTTAGGGCATACAAAACTGTAATTAATAGCCTCGCTATAACCAAAGTCAGCTAATGTTTGTCGAAGCGTTTCCACATTAAGGGTTAATTCAGACTTCTTATGCGCTTGAAACTGCGCTCGTATAGGTGAAAGTGGAATGGCTTCATAACCATATACTCTCGCAACTTCTTCAATTAAATCTTCCTCTATTGACACATCAAAACGAAATGCTGGCACAGATACCGTGCATACCCCCTTATCTGAAGCATCTTTTTTTATTGTCATTCCAAGACGCATTAAATAATTTTGGATCTCTATATTTGTTAAAGAAGTCCCGAGAAGACGATTAACTTTTGTCGTCGTTAAGGCTAGCTCGCGCGCTGTTGGTAACACGTTCGGCTCTGTCACAACCGTAATTTCAGATGCAATACCGCCACCAAAGCGTTGCAATAAGCTCGTTGCCCGCTCAATTGCTTTTTGTTGAAGATCTGGCGCTACCCCCCGCTCAAAGCGATGAGCAGAGTCTGTTGCTAAACCATATGAACGCGCTACACCTGCAATCTTCTCTGGAACAAAATAGGCGCTCTCAAGTAAAATTCGTTTTGTTAGTGACGTTACTGAGCTGTCTAATCCGCCCATTACCCCAGCCATTGCCAGAACTTTATGTTCATCTGCAATCACTAATGTTCCTGGTTTTAATTCAATGGTTTGTTCATTTAAAAGAATAAGTAACTCACCTTTAACGGACAAACGAACACTCAAGGCACCTGATACTTTATCTGCATCAAACGCATGTAACGGTTGGCCCAATTCCATCATAACGTAATTGGTAATATCAACCGCCAAAGAATGAGGGCGCAACCCTGAACGCCTTAGTCTTTCGCTCATCCATAAAGGTACGCAAGCGCTAGCATCAATGTCCGACACAATACGACAGACATACTGCGCGCAATGCTGTCTTGCATCAATGCTTGCGATAATCCGTTCTTTAGAATCAATGGCGACCACATCCTGTTCTAGATCTCGCCAGGGTACGTTTGTAAGCGCTGACACTTCACGAGCAAGACCTCGCACACTTAAACAGTCACCTCGATTAGGCGTTAAATCAATCTCAATTATGGCATCATCACACGTTAAAAATTTGCGTACACACACGCCAATGGGTGATTCATTAGGAAACTCCATTATCCCAGTTGACGTATCTGACAAACCAAGCTCAGAGGCAGAACACAACATACCTAAAGAAACTTCACCTCGTAATTTTGCTTTGTTTATCTTTAAACCACCTGGCAGCTTTGCGCCAACCGTTGCCACAGCAACGTGTAAACCTTCACGAACATTAGCCGCGCCACAAACTATATCAAGCAGCTCACTTGTACCAATGTCTACTTTGCACAACGTTAATTTTGTTGCATCTGGATGTGCCATTGTTGACACCACTTTGCCAACACACACGCCATTAAACTCAGCTGCAGCAGGCTCTATGGCATCCACTTCTAGCCCAGCCATCGTTAATAGCTCAGCCAAATCTTTTGTATTGAGACTAGGATTAACCCACTCTCTTAACCAATGTTCGCTTAATTTCATCGTTTAAACCTTTTTCAATCTTTGCGCAGGAAGAAACGTACTTTCGTTACGTTCCTTCCTAAAACACTTTGTTATTTAAATTGTTTCAAAAATGCAGCATCGTTTTCAAACATGATTCGTAGATCATCAATGCCGTAGCGCAACATCGCCAATCGATCAATGCCCATACCAAAAGCCCAACCACTGTATTGTTCCGGGTCGATATTCGCTGAACGCAAAACGTTTGGATGAACCATGCCACAACCCAATACTTCTAACCAGCCTGTTTGTTTACAAATACGGCAGCCTTTTCCTTCACACTTAGTGCATTGAATATCCACTTCAGCCGATGGTTCCGTAAAAGGGAAGTATGATGGTCGGAACCGTAACGCTAATTTTTTCTCAAAGAAATAGTGAAAAAAATCATTTAAAATCATTTTTAAACCAGAAAAACTAACGTTTTTATCGACATAAAGCCCTTCTACCTGATGAAACATAGGCGTATGAGTTACATCGGAATCACATCGATAGACTCGCCCTGGTGCAATTAAACGAAAAGGTGGCGCCGAATTTTCCATGGCTCGAATTTGAACCGGTGACGTATGTGTTCGCAGCAAGGTGCCATCACCAAAATAAAAGGTATCATGCATGGCGCGAGCGGGATGATGACTTGGAATGTTTAGGGCTTCAAAATTATAATGATCGGTTTCAATTTCAGGGCCTTCAACGACTTCAAAACCCATTTGATCAAAATAAGCTGTGATCCGTTGCCGCACTTTTGACACGACATGCAAACTGCCTTGCATTGTTTTACGGCCAGGTAATGTCACATCAATGGTTTCACCTGAAAGTTTTACTGCTAACAGTGTTGCTTCCATCGTTTGTTTTTTTGTTGTAATCGCTTCAGCAATGCTTTTTTTTGCCGAATTAACAGCCTGGCCTGCTTTAGGCCTATCCTCAGCAGAAAGCGATGATAGGTTTTTTAATAATTGAGTTAATTCACCCTTTTTACCCAATAGATCGACTCTTAGCTGTTCAAGTTCAGCAAGCACAGATACTGAGTTTATTTGTTTAAATGCCTTGTCTTGTATCTCATTTATCGTTTGCATAGCACGTTCAGTCCACACGGTTTTATATGCACGTTCCTAAAGGTTCGAACGCGGGCAATGAGTAACGAGGCATATAGCCAATAGAGATGAAGATGCATTAATATTAGTCCATGATAAATCCACTATTCACTCGCTATAAAATAAGCGAGACCACACTCACAGCGAATGAATCATGCAAAAACCTTGGCACTCAAAAAACGAATCTTAATTTATATTGGGTATTAACAATGTCTCGTCACAAAAGAAAAAAAAAGGAGGCCTAAGCCTCCTTTTTAAATTCTAAATGAATAAGCTTAAGCAGCTAATGCTACTTTTGCTTTTTCAGCAATGGCTTCAAAAGCCACTTTATCGAATACAGCAATGTCGGCCAACACTTTTCTATCGATTTCAATGTTAGCTTTCTTCAATCCATTAATTAAACGGCTGTAAGACAAACCACATAAGCGTGCTTGTGCATTAATTCGAGTTATCCATAATGAACGGAATACACGTTTCTTTTGTCGTCTATCACGATACGCATATTGATGCGCTTTAATAACTGCTTGTTTTGCAACTTTGTAGGTTCGACTTCGAGCGCCGTAATACCCTTTTGCTAATTTTAATATTTTCTTATGACGGGCGCGTGCTACAACCCCACGTTTTACTCTTGCCATCGTTCTTCTCCTAACTACCAGCTAACATACGAATAACAGCTTTTTTGTCGCTGTCATTAACCATCAACGCATTCACTCTAAGACGTCGTTTTTGTTTCGTCGTTTTTTTAGCTAAGATGTGATTACGAAAAGCACGACGACGTTTAATACCGCCAGCCGTCTTTTTAAAGCGCTTTGCAGCACCACTGTGTGATTTTAATTTTGGCATTTTTCAACTCCGCAATTGATTAAAAAGACCAGCATCAGAACATTTTTTTGCCCAACACTGGTTTGCATATCCTGATTGGCGTTAAGTCAATTAGGATTTTTTCTTTGGTGCAAGCACCATAAGTAACTGTCGGCCTTCGCGTTTAGCTCTCTGCTCTACGACTGCAAACTCTTCAGTGTCAATCATCAAGCGCTCAAGTATTTTCATACCTAATTCTTGGTGAGCCATTTCACGACCACGAAAACGCAACGTTACTTTTACTTTATCGCCATGATCAAGAAATTTAGTCAGGTTACGTAATTTCACCTGGTAATCGCCATCTTCAGTTGTTGGACGAAACTTAATTTCTTTTACTTGCGTTTTCTTTTGCTTTTTCTTTGCTTCCGCTAATTTTTTGCTTTGTTCAAACAAATATTTGCCATAATCCATAACGCGACAAACAGGCGGAATGGCCGTTGGCGAAATTTCCACCAAGTCCATGTTTGCATTTTCAGCCATTTTCTGTGCTTCGCGTGTATCAACAACACCACATTGCTCACCTTCAGCACCGATTAACCGGACCTCTTGCGCAGTAATTTGCTCGTTAATGCTCGCTCGATTGCTACTGCCTCGCTTTTTTATGACGCTAATTGCCTGTTCCTCCAGTAAAAAAATAGCTAACGATGTCTAATCAACTCGACTAAATCGTTTGTTAGCTTCTTCAATTATTATATAAAAATCATTTAAAGGCATTACGCCCAAATCCTTGCCTTCTCTCGTGCGAACCGAAACGGTGCCGTCTAATATTTCCTTATCCCCCACAACTAAAAGGTAAGGAACACGAGCTAAAGTCTGTTCACGGATTTTATAGCCTATTTTCTCATTTCTCAAGTCATAAATGGCTCTAATGCCCATGTTTTTCAAATTTTGACACATTTCTTTGGCATATTCACCTTGTTTATCTGTAATTGACATAATAACTGCCTGAACAGGTGCTAACCAAGACGGAAATTTGCCCGCGCAATTTTCTATTAAAATCCCCATAAATCGTTCGAATGTTCCCAAAATGGCTCGGTGAATCATTACGGGTATCTGACGACTACCATCTTCAGCAACGTATTGTGACCCCAAACGTTCTGGCATTGAAAAATCTATTTGAATGGTTGCACACTGCCAAATTCGACCAATGCAATCTTTCAGTGAAAACTCAATTTTAGGACCGTAGAAAGCACCTTCACCTGGTGACTCTTGCCATTCAATTCCACGTGAGTTTAGTGAGTTAGCTAATGCGAGTTCGGATTTATCCCAAACATCATCACTGCCGACTCTTTTTTCTGGTCGAGTCGCTAACTTAAAAATGATTTCCTTAAATCCAAAGTCTTCATACACCGAGTGGACTAAATCAATTATAGCATCCACTTCTGATTCAATTTGGTCTTCAGAACAAAAAATATGCGCATCGTCTTGCACAAAATTTCGCACACGTAGCAAACCATGCAAAGAACCTGATGGTTCACATCGATGACAATTACCAAATTCAGACATACGCAGCGGTAAATCACGATAACTTTTAAGGCTATGATTAAAAATTTGCACATGACATGGGCAATTCATTGGTTTAATGGCATATGTTTTGTGCTCAGTTTCCGTCACAAACATGTCATCTTTAAAATTGGCCCAATGACCTGATTTTTCCCATAAACTTTTGTCTACTACTTGTGGTGTTTTTACCTCTTTGTAACCTTCATCATTCAATCGATTACGCATATACTGTTGGATTAATTTATAAATTACGTAACCTTTTTCATGCCAAAATACCATTCCCGGCGCTTCTTCTTGAAAATGAAATAAGCCTAATGCTTTACCTATTTTACGATGGTCCCTCTTCTCGGCTTCTTCTAATCGGTGCAAATAAGCGTTTAAGGCTTTTTTGTCTGACCAAGCAGTACCGTATATACGCTGAAGCATTTCATTTTTCGAATCACCACGCCAATAGGCCCCTGCTAATTTAGTCAATTTAAAGGCTTTTAATTTATCCGTGCTTGGCACATGAGGACCACGGCACAAATCTTCAAAGTCACCTTGCTTATATAAAGATAAAATTTCACCTTCAGGAATATCTTCTATAATTTCTGCTTTATAGGTATCACCAAGCGATAAAAAATAGTCAACGGCATCGCTTCGTCCTAATTCGCGTCGAGAGATAGCAAAATTTTCTTTGGCTAAGGCCTTCATTTTAACTTCGATGGCCTCAAGGTCTTCTGGTGTAAAGGCCCGCTCAAAAGAAAAATCATAAAAAAAGCCATTATCAATCACAGGCCCAATGGTTGCCTGAGCGGTAGGAAATAATAATTTAACCGCTTGCGCCAATAAATGGGCGCAAGAATGACGAATGACTTCAAGCCCTTCTTCGTTTTTATCCGTTATCAATGCAAGCTCTGCATCCGCATTAATTAAAAATGACGTATCGACTAACTCACCATTAACACGCCCAGCCAAAGCTGCTTTAGCAAGCCCAGGACCAATACTTAATGCTACGTCATGCACGCTTAATGCCTGCTCATATTCACGAATGCTGCCATCTGGCAACGTAATTTTTAACATAACCACCACTCTTAATAAATAAATTACGTAAACTGGAAACCTATTACGAACATCATACGATGTGCAACCGTAACAAATAAAAACACTGATTTTAGGGGAAAACAAAAAAGAGTACCAATGGAAAAAATGGTAGGCACGAGTGGGATTGAACCACCGACCACCACCATGTCAAGGTGGTGCTCTACCACTGAGCTACGTGCCTATATAAGAAGAGTGAAAACAAAACAATCGTGTTTTCAAACATTTAATCGAATTATACCGTTGAAACGACAAAACACAAGAAGAAAAACATTCTTATTTACTTGAAAAGTTACACTAGCGCATAATTAAAGTGTATGATGTGTTCAATATTGATTCACAGTCCAGAGGTAATACCATTATGGTGCTCGTCGCTCTCTTTACATTAGGCATTACTGTTGAAGCCATCACTGGCGCCATGGCGGCAGGACGAAAAAAAGTAGACTGCTTTGGCGTTCTCCTTATTGCATGCGTTACAGCACTTGGTGGCGGCACCATGCGTGACATACTGCTCGATAGTTTTCCATTGATTTGGATAGAACAACCCTTTTATCTTTATATGGCGGCCATTGCTGCAATCATTACGATGGTTCTGGCGCCATCGATTCTAAGAATTATGCGTATATTTTTAATCTTAGATGCGTTAGGGCTGGCAACCTTTGCTGTTCTTGGCACACAAAAAGCCATGTCCTTAGGTCACCCTATGAGTATTTGCATTGTTAGCGGCATGGTAACAGGCATAAGCGGCGGTGTATTAAGAGACATTTTATGCAATGACATTCCCCTTGTATTGCGCACAGAAATTTATGCGTTAGTCGCCTTAGTTGGATCTTTATACTATTGGACGCTAAGTATGCTTGATTTGCCTCATAATTTTGTAATTGCTTCCTCTTTATTATTGATGTTTGCAACGCGCGTATATGCCATCATCCATCACGTTACAATGCCCATCTTCGACTACAGCGATCCAACAAAAAAACACATTCAAAAAGAAAAACGGTAAATAACAGAAAGTCTGTTGGTAAAGGTTCGGTTGAATATCAACCCTGTCTGATAGACATATATAGCGAGTTCAATTTAGAATGACTGACTTTTAACTTCATATTTTAAATATTAG